>JAOZQU010000080.1 GCA_029932055.1 Desulfocapsa sp. | reverse complement strand
CAAAAAAATCTTGATTTTGAGCCAGACAGCACTCTGCCACCACTTAATGGTGATGGTCACCATGGGATGGAATCCGCACCGAAAACCGAAGACTCTGTAAAACCAGAGGGCAAAGCAATCTCGATGATTGACCCTGTAGACGTAGAAGACAATGCACCTGACAGGGTTGAAGGTGAATTAAATCCCTTAAAAAAAGATAAGAAGAAAAAATCAAAATCGAAAAAATTGAAAAAGAAAAGTAAAAATAAAAAACAAATGTTCGGTTCTGCTAAGGGAATCGAGACCATGTTCAAAACAGCCTACCGTGCACAACTGGATATGATTTCCCTGGGTGCCATGAAAGCCAATATCATGATATCAATTAACGGCTTTCTTGCTACTGTGCTGATGGTTTCCGGTGTGTTTATTTACGCTGCTGAACCACTGTTTTTAGTACCTACCATCGTGTTTCTGGCAACTGCAGCCATCTCCATTTTTTTTGCTATTCAAGCCGCATCACCAGGCCATTACAATAAATATGTAAAACTAAAAGACAGTTCTTCGCGAGAAAAATTTTCCAGGGTAAAGGCCAATTTTCTGAACTATGAGTATTATGCCGAACTTTCCAAAAAAGACTACGTCAAAGGCATGATAAAAACTCTACAGGATCCTGAAAAAGTTTATCTCGGCATGATAGATTACCTGTATTCGCTTGGAGTTATTGCAAATTGGAATTTCAAAATGCTGCGCTATTCTTATCTGGTTTTTCGCGTGGGAATTGTGTCTGGAATAGTCATTCTTATTGCTATTCAAGCCTATGTTAATCTGGTGCCTAAACCTGAGGAACACAGTGTATCAGTGGTTACCAACCAGCTTGCACAATTTGATAATATTTATCAACCGTCTGGTGTGGAGCCCCTTGCAGATGGCAGACTCCTGGTTATTGAAGGTGATCAGCGCAGTGCGTTGAGTGTTGTTGACCTGCTGGCAGATGGCTCGATTAAAGAAAACAGTCTGCTCGATGTCGTTCTCCTGAGTACACTTAATATTCGGCTCGAAGACCTTGAAGCAGTGACCATAGATAACGATGGATATATTTATGCCATTACTTCGTTCAGGCGATCCGAGGATGGTCGTCGTATTGCAGAAAAAGAGCGACTTGTCCGATTCAAAATTGATAATAACCGCATTATTGCCCCGAAAGTTTACGGTAAATTGGGCGATTACCTGGAATCAATCGGACTAAATGGTGAATATGCTAATCTTTCCATAGAAGGCCTCACCTTTGATCCAACCGGCAAGAGCCTCCTGGTTGGTTTTCGCCAGCCGGTTCTTGATGGAAAAGCCATAATTATGGTTATTGAAAATCCTCAAGAAATTTTCGAGGACAATGCAGCGTTGAAAATCGGTGATAAACCTGTGCTTCTCGATCTGGACGGAGCAGGTATATTATCAATTTCCTATGATCCATATCTTCAAGGGTATCTTATCTCCAGCGAGGTCAATGGAGCGAATGATGAAATCCATTCACAACTTTGGTATTGGAACGGAAGGTTTGAAGCTATGCCGCGCCGCGCTATGTTGCCGGCCATGATCGATGTGAAAAATATTGAGGGGTTATCGCCTGTGAAGGTAGCCGGAAAAAATATTCTGATGCTTGTCAGTGGTGATGGTAACCGGGAAAGTAAAGAGCCGGCTCATTACATGTTGCTTCAGTACAATCAGCTCATATTTCATTAAGCTATTCATCCACCCTGCAGTTTGAATTGCCCAGGTATGTCCATGTCCATCAACTTTCTGGCCAGCCAGGTAAGCAGGGGAGGGAGTACACTATGGTATTAAAGAAAAAATATATTTTTGTGAAAAAAGTGTGGAATAAATCACCTCCCGCTTCGTTATCTCATGTATAGCGTATTTTTTACAGGCATTTCAGGATAATTCCAGGGCGCTTGGCCTATACAAAAATTAAGGAGTAAAGGAAATGAAATACAAATTATTTGCAGCCTCAATCGCCATAGCAATCGCCATAGGCACTACCGGTTGCTCCTCTCTTACTAATATTGATTATACAGCGAGTAATCTGGGACAAGTCGCCCCGGTGATGACTGAATACTCACTTGGGCTTGTATGTCTTGGTGAATTAATAGATCAAACCAATGGGGCGCCTCTGGCCGTCTATGTTAACGAGATTAAGGATCAGACTATTCCCGATAAATATGAAAATCATAGACTTAGTCATGGTGCAAAGTGGTGGATTCATACAGCCATCAGTAAACTGGGAACCAACAGAATTTATACGACAACGAATGAAATCGGGGAGACAGGTGGAGAATCTAATCATCTCGTGTTTTCAGGTGCATGGACCCAGGATGATAAAAATGTTAAGAAAAATGGTGGAGGAGCAAATGCGCAATTGGGCGATTTTTATTTCGGTATCGGATCGACTCGAGAGTTTGACGTGATTGCCGGTGATTTTGTTTCTGCTGTCAACGGGCGGGTATTACACGCATCAGCGATTAGTGTGGCTGTCGGTCATAATGACACTGAAGTATTGTTAAGGGTTGAGGATAGTGATAATTTTTTTGAGTTAGACGTATCCAATACTTTGAATGAAGGCCCACAGTTTTCACAGCGGCGCATTGCAGAAGCAGCAGTAATGATACATCTTTCACGATATTTCGGAATTAACCCTCGATCTTGTATCGAAGCAGGCTGGACTGATCCTCAACGGTTCAGAAAAAAACTGGACGAGTACAAATCTTTTCTGCCCCGTGCTCAAGTTAAAGCATTGCAGCGTGCATTGACACAAGCCGGCTATAATCCCGGCCCGGTGGATGGTAAATGGGCTGAGCGTAGCTCACGGGCCTTGATGCGTTTTCAGGCCGATAAAGGACACCCTGTTAATGGACGCCGTTCAGCACTTGTCTATGCCTTGCTTTCACTAAATCCGCATAAAAGTGCAAAACCCTTGCGGTAACGTAAAGAGTAGAATTGCGAGAAAGCAGCGTTGTTGCTGGAGTCTTGCCACAGACAAAGAAATTATGTTGAGAATTGTACAGATTATAGAATGTGAGAAAAATTCCTTTTTTCTTGAATATATAGCAGCTTCCGTGGTTTAAAGATTCTTATGATTGCTAATAGCTAACACCGGTAAACGGTAAGTAAAGTCGGGAGTCATTCCTGTCTTGAGATAACGGTAACATAATGAAAAGTCATATTTTATTTCTAATCTACTTGCTGGTGATTGTCACAGTACTTCAATGCTCTATCGTGTTCGTTGCTAAAGATGATATTGAATTCAGCGGAATGCAACTAGCTTTCGCCGATGGAGATGACGACGACGATGACGACGATGACGATGACGATGACGACGATGACGACGATGACGACGATGATGACGATGATGATGACGACGATGACGACGATGATGATGACGATGATGATGATGACGACGATGATGGTGGCCCAATCATCTGGCAAACAGTTAAGGTAACAACCTCTGGAAAATATTATGAACCAGAGACTATTCTTGCTGTAAACCTGGATAAGGTTGGTCTCAGAGAAGCAAGGCGTCTTGGTTTGCGCATTGAACGAAAAATAAATCTTAAAAAACTTAATTTGGAAATTACACGCTTTCGAACAGGCTCCGGGGTTAATGTACAGAACGTCCTGCGTGAATTACTGAAAGGCAAAAGCAAAGCCTTATTTGACCTCAATCGTTACTATGAACTTGCCGGGGATAAAAAAAAATGCAAAGATATCCGTTGTTATCCGCAGGAAATAATGAACTGGCCAGATAATGAATTCAAGGGCCGGGGCGTGAAAATTGGCATGATTGATACTGCGGTTGACAGCAATGCACCCTATCTGGCAGATCGGCATGTTTTTATCAGCTCTTTTGTTGGTGACCATAAACCAGCGAGTACAGAGCATGGCACAGCTGTCGCCTCACTGCTTGTCGGTAAGCCCGACAGCCACTTTCCCGGTTTAATGCCGGAAGCGAAATTGTATGCGGCATCAACCTTTTTTATTGATAAGGCTGGCCATCCACAGACTTCGGCCATTGCCATTGCCAGAGCTCTTGACTGGCTGGTGGCCAAAGATGTTTCTGTTATTAACATGAGCCTGAGTGGGCCACAAAACAGACTACTTAAAAAATCGGTGGCACAGGTTCTACAGCATGAGAAGGTCATTGTCGCTGCTGCAGGCAATAACGGACCTAAAGCATCTCCAGCCTACCCGGCAGCCACTAAGGGAGTCATCGCTGTTACTGCTGTTGATCGGTTTCAACGTCCCTATTCAAGAGCCAACCAGGGCCGGTATATTAATTTTGCGGTTCCCGGTGTAGACATCTGGACTCCCTGTGCAGATGGCCGGGGCCGGTTTCGTAGCGGGACTTCTTACGCCGCAGCCTATTATACCGCCATGGCAGCAGAGCAGCTTAACCGATCCGGAATGAAACAGGGACACAAGGCCTTGCGTAAGGTGTCCAGAGAAAGAGCACTTGACCTGGGGCCTCCAGGTAAGGATACAATATACGGTTGGGGGCTGGTTCGTTTTCAGTGAGTCACTTTGATTGTGCACAGATGAGATGATGCTAAATTATTATAAACTTGTAGTACTTATAACGCTCAATACCAAAGAAACAGATCCTTTTCGGACGCAGATGATTGATTTGCTGCCACGATTGCGAAGATTTGCCTACACGCTGACATCAAATCGGTTCGACGCCGATGATCTTGTACAGGCAGCCTGTGAACGCGCTTTGGCTCGTAAAAAACAATTCAAGGTCGGTACTCGCATGGACAGCTGGATGTTCAGGATTATCCATACTCTGAGAATTGATGCTTCAAGATCTTCGAGATCCCGTACTCCTCATTCCAGTTTTAACGAAGAGTATGACAGCAGGGGAGCTGCCAATAGCGAACGTAATAAGATAGAGGCCAAAATGATGCTCGATAATGTTACGCAGGCCATGGCACAGCTTTCTGAGAATGATCGGGTCGTGATGGCACTTGTCTGCGTCGATGGCATGTCGTACAAAGAAACCGCCGAGACTCTTGATGTGCCGATGGGTACTGTCATGAGCCGTCTGGCCCGTGCACGTATCAAGTTAAATACATTGGTTCATGGAAACAGAAAGGTGAAAAGTGTGCATTAGCAGAAAATGTGGTGAGACGTATGATTGACCTGACCGATGAAAAATTGATGGCCTATGTTGATGGTGAACTTGACGACCTTGAAACCAAAGAGGTTCGTGAGGCCCTATGCACAAATATTGAAGCACAAGAGCGAGTTGAACTGTTCAGAGAAAGTACATCGCTTCTTCAGGGGGTGTATGATGCCCCGTTCCACGAGGAGGTTCCAATGCACCTTATTGATGGAATAACAGGCTTTAAGAATGAAGAAGATTCACGTCTTCGGTTTCTGGACTGTATTGTTTCCTGGTTGCAGGCAGGTTCCTGGCAGCCTGTCCACGCCTTGGCGTTTTCCATGATTCTTATGATCGGAATTGGGACGGGCTGGTTTGCTGCTGGTCTCTCAAGGCCGGAGCTGACAGCCTACTCACCAATATTTCAAGGTGGAGATTTCAGCCTGGGTCTTGAAACCACAGTCAGCGGTATGAGTTTTAATGTTGATGGGCAACATGCCAGAGTAACTCCGATAAGCACCTTTTTGGACAAACATGGACATTATTGCAGACAATACGAGGTTGTCCAGCAGGAAAACGGAAGCGGCCTTCCATCGCATGGCGTAGCCTGCAGAACCTGGGCAGGAGACTGGTTGACCAGGGTGTCTGTCGTCCCTGAATCATCTGACTTTGCTTCAGCGGAGATGAAAAACAGTTACATCCCTGCAGGCGATGATGAACTTGCAGCAACTATTTTTTCTAATCTTATGGCAGCACCGCCCTTGACAATAGAGCAGGAGGAGGATGTCATACGCGGAGGATGGAGTAGTAAAAAATAAGGTACTGAAGTATGCAACAAGGGTCATGAGAAGGGTGATCGGAAAACGACGCAAAACGTATTCATCGTATGTGCAATCTTCTTTGTCGCTAATACTCATTGGTTTTTTCTTGTTTGCTGAATGCGGTATTTTGAATGCCACAACAGAAATAAAAAATTATGATGTGTCGGCCAAGCAGGTAAAGCAGGCCATCGAACAGTCAACAAGCTATCTGGTCAAGGCAAATGATCGGACTGGCAGATTTACCTATAGGGTTCATCTCTCTTCTTTATATTTTTCAAAGCAAAAGTATAATATTCTTCGGCATGCAGGCACGATGTACGCTCTTACCCAGGCCTGGCAGCAGAAGCCTGATGAAAATATCAAGGCAACCCTGAGCCGATCAGTCCGGTTTCTTATTGCAAATTGTATTGCTCCGATTCCCGATTATGAAAAAATGCTCGGTATCTGGTCCTTATCTGAAATAACATATAGTGACAATCCACCTCAAATCAAACTTGGCGGTGCGGGGCTGGGGCTTGCAGCGCTCGTCAGTACTGAAAAAATACTCCCAGGCACAATATCCCTTGATGATTTAAGGAAAATTGGTCGTTTTGTTTTGTTTATGCAAAATCAGGATGGCAGCTTTATCACCAAATATGTTCCTTCCAAGGGAGGTAAAGATCCCCTGCACGTATCTCAATACTATCCGGGCGAGGCAGCTTTAGGCTTGTTGATGCTCTATCAAATGGATCGTTCTCAGCAGTGGCTTGATGCAGCAAGCAAAGCACTGGCATACATCATAACAACCCGCAGGATGACCACCTCTGATCAGTGGTCACTCATTGCCTGCGCGAGACTGCTTTCCCTGAAAAAATATCCTGAGAATATTCTCCCTCGACATAAAATAATTGCTTATGCCCAACAAGTCAGTATGGCTATTTTGGAGGAACAAATTCTGTATAGTGATCAACAGCAATTAATCGGCTGTTTCAACAAAGAAGGAAGAACAACGCCAACAGCCACTCGAGTGGAAGCCCTTTTCGCCACCCTTGATATCCTTGGTCATGAAGATATTATGTTGAAAAATTTAATCCTGTCTTCTATTCATTCTGCTGTCGGGTTTCTTTTAGACGCCCAGGTGACTGAGGGAAAGTATGCTGGTGGCATACCTCGGACAACTGGGTTATCTGCGGTTGATCGAATATTCGATCAACGGGCTCAAGAAATTCGTATAGATTATGTTCAGCACATGCTGAGCGCTTTGATTAGATTTGAGCAGCTTATATATTGAAGTCAGCAGTAAAATGTCAATAATTTAGTACTCTACGTCTGATTGAATCACCTCACATTTCACTTTTCCCTTATGGAGACGGATTTGAATTTTATCATTCTCCTTAACTTGTCTGCTATCTCTAAGTAGAGTCGCTTTTCCAGTTTTTTGATCAATCCTACTTGCAATGGAATAGCCTCTGGCCATCGTTGCCAGGGGACTTACGGCATCAAGTAAAGCTGCCTGACGTCCAAGTGATGCTTCCTTGTCATTCAGACTTTTCATAAACAGGTAAAAGAATTTTTCTTTGGCAAAGCAAAATCGCTGGTTTTGCATATGGACTTTAGCCACAGGAGAGTTGTTTTGTAATTTGGAATACATCTTATCGCAGCGTAATTCGGCACCGGCAATTATTTTTTCCATTACAGTAAATAATTTAAGAGATGCATGATCGAGGCGAAGTGAAATATTTGTAAATAAAAAGTTCAAATCACCAAGTAGCCTTCGGTTTTGATCTACACGGTACTGATAGCCAGCGAGTTTATCAGTAATTTGCTGTGTGAGTGCGTTCTGAAAACGTGTTATTCTCTGTCTGATTTCTGTGCCGTCTGGAATAAGCATTTCTGCAGCTGCAGTTGGTGTCGGAGCCCGGAGATCGGCACAGAAGTCACTGATGCTGAAATCAATTTCATGACCTACAGCAGAGACAACAGGAAGTTTTGATTCTGCTATAGCTCTTGCCAGAGTTTCTTCATTAAAGGCCCAGAGATCTTCAAGGGAACCACCTCCACGGCAGAGAACAATAATGTCGGTTTGTGGCAGCTTTTTGTTTACAATACTGAGCGCCTTGGCAATTTCTCCGGCTGCTTCATCTCCCTGAACACGTACAGAAAATACCTTTATATCTACCGGAAAACTTTTTTTTCTCCATATTTTTAAAAAATCGTGAACAGCTGCACCACTTGGTGAGGTCAAAAGGACAAGCTCTTTTGGAAAGGCTGGCAACTCCTGTTTGTTTTCTTTGTCAAACAGTCCTTCAGCGGCTAGTTGTTTTTTGAGTTTTTCAAAGCGTTGCTGCAAGAGTCCGCTGCCTTGAAAATCAACTGTATCAACTATTATCTGATAATCTCCACGAGGTTCATAGATTGAAATACGACCATGGCAAATAACCTGCTGTCCATTTTCTATGTCCTTTACAAGATAACGTGCCTGTCCTTTAAACAACACGGCTTTCAGTTGGGCACCATCGTCTTTCAAGGTGAAATAAGAATGACCTGAAAACGGTCGCTTGAGGTTTGATATCTCACCTTGTACTTGAATAAAACGAAATTTCCCTTCCACCAGATTTTTGAGTTCTCTGGTAAGAGTTGTAACTGAGTAGACAACAGATGTTTCACGAAAATTCATCTTAAAAATCCTATTGAAGTGAATGTAAAAGGGAAATATGCAATATTTCCCTTTGATGGTTTCGTAGATAGCGAGAAGTTTGAGTTTTTACGAGCTCATCACCTTTGATAATAGACATGGGTAACAGGATAGGGTAAATTGGAATGTTTATATTATATTTCAAGTATAAATCCAGATACCTTTTGTCAAATACTGGTATAGGGTTTCATCATAAAGGTAAAGAAAAAAAGCAGGGAGATCAGGATGAGCGAGCAGAGTGCATTTAATCAGAACCAGGTGGCTCAGGAAGCCTATGTAGAACCTAGCGGACTACTGGACCAGCTCAACCTTCCAGCCGGTGCTGTACGTTTTCTTAGAAAGAATAAAAGAATTTTGCAGATTACCGCAGCAATTGTGGTAATAGCGGTTGTAGCTGGTTCTCTTTATATGAGTTACCGAACAAAACGTCTTGAAGATGCTGCCAGCAGCCTTTCCATATCCATGGATGCGGAAGGGGAGGCAAAGGTCAAGGCTCTGGAACATGTTGTGGCTGAATTTTCAGGTACTCCTTCAGCGTTATGGGCATCGACTGAGCTTGGTCATGCTTCTATGCAGGATAAGGACTACAAGAAAGCAGGGGAGTATTACCTGTTGGTTCGTGATCAAATTTCCAATTCAAATCCCATGTATGGCCTTTTGACTTTTGGTATTGCTCAGGCAGACGAAGCTGGGAAAAGCTACGACGCTGCAACGACTGCATACTCTGCCCTTAAGGAAATAAAAGGCTATAAAGACGAAGGATACCTGGGTATGGCCCGTGTACTTGAAGCGCAGGGCAATAATGAAAAAGCTCTTGCTGTTTATGAAGAATACCTGGGCAGTTTTTTAGGTGAAGAACAGAATGAGCGCGCCACTAGAATGATCAAAGAAAAAATTACAAGGCTTCGTGTTCAGTAGTGAAACTAGTTACCACCCCGATTGAAATACAAGCATACGCGCATGATTATCGTGCAAAAGGGGCTACGATTGGATTGGTTCCAACCATGGGCTGGTTTCATGAAGGTCATCTTTCCCTTATGCGTAAGGCCGGGACAATGACCGATAAATTAATTGTCAGTCTTTTTGTCAATCCTATGCAGTTTGGGCCTTCTGAAGACCTTGATAAGTATCCATATGATCTTGATCGTGATTGCAGGCTTGCAGAAGAAGTTGGCGTTGATCTCCTTTATGCTGCTGAAAAAGCTGTTATGTATCCTGAAGAGTTTGCAACAACTGTTCATGTTAAAGGCTTAACATCCGGCTTATGCGGAGGAAGCAGACCCGGTCATTTTGACGGGGTTACAACTGTTGTTGCCAAACTTTTCAATCAGACTCTGCCTCATATCGCTGTCTTTGGTGAAAAAGATTTTCAGCAGCTGGCTGTGATCCGGAAAATGGTAACAGATCTTGACTTTCCAGTCGAAATTATTGCTCATCCCATTGTGCGTGAAGAAAGTGGGCTGGCCATGAGTTCTCGCAACACCTATTTGCAAGATGATGAAATGGCAGCAGCTCTTTCCTTATCAAAAGGAATAGCATTGGCAAAAGACCTTGTGAAGAGCGACCGGAATGTCACTGTTAAACTGGTAATTGATGGAGTCAGCCGGAATATTTTAAGTCACCGGGAATGTGAGATAGATTATGTCGAGATTGTGGATAAAACTACTTTGCGTCCCTGCACTCAGATAACAACGGCCAGTGTTCTTGTTTTGGCAGTAAAAATAAACAAACGTATTCGTTTAATAGATAATTCATTAATGATAGAAGGCTAGTTGATATGGAACGTCAGATGCTCAGGGCCAAGCTGCACAGGGCCACCATTACCGAGGCAAATCTTGATTATGAAGGAAGTCTTACTATCGATAAGGATTTGCTCGATGCTGTCGGGATCATCCTGTTCGAGCGCGTAAAGGTGTACAACATCAATAATGGAGAACGATTCGACACATACGCCATTGAAGGGGAGTCAGGGTCAGGAGTAATTGGGCTTAATGGTGCAGCGGCAAGAAAAGGCATGGTCGGGGATCTGATCATTATTGTTACGTTTGGCTTTTATTCTCCGGAAGACCTGGAAGGTTATCATCCTCAAATAGCTCTTCTTGATGAGAAGAATATAATAAAAGAAATGCTGACGAAATGATGGTTTCGTAATACCCTGCTTTTTCATCATAATTAGTAACTATTCAGCATGTTGTTGTTAATGTATATTTTTTCAAAAAGAACGTCATTCCCGGAAACTACCCCGGACAAGCCTGGGGTAGTTTCCGGGAATGGCGGATTTTATGAAGTTTAGCCCAAAAGAATATAAAAGCCAGTGTCTGCAAAAGTACGCTGAATAGTAACCATAATTAAAGCATTAATAAAAAAAAGGCCAATGGAAGTAAAATCTCCATTGGCCTTTTTCTGAAATTCGTTTGATAAAAAAACTATTATTTGTAAAACTTGTGACTTCCGTACTGATCAACAAATGTGTATTCTGAAGCCCAGTATGGGTCGATATTGTCCAAATGGTAGTATGTTGCACCTGCTGTAAAGTCAGTTGAGTTCAGAGCAATATAGACTGATTTCATGCACTGGAAAAATGCCTGTGGGTCTTCTGGTATATAAGAATTTTTTTGGTTAATCCAACTGAACTGGGCCGGCTGGTTAACAACATTCTTTATGCTGAGTTCTCTTTGCGCTGCACGGTTCAAGGTAACATGAGCCACAGCAATCTGTCCGATTTCAGGTTCTGATCTCGCTTCATGGTACACATTTAATGTCAGCCAGAGTAATCCTTCCAGAAATGTCATAGTATTCCTCCTTCTTCCAGTTCTTTTTTCCCTTTTTTATGGAAATGCGATAAGAAGAAATGGTTGTAAACCTGATGAATTTGAAAAATAGTAACACCAGAATTTAGTTATTTGACATAGTAATCATTTCCAGTCAAGGAAAAACTTAATGATGCATTTTTTTGGAATTTTTGTGTTTAACCTAAAGCTATAATATAACAACATTATTTTATTTTAATAAAAATAAAATAGTTAAAACGCCTAGTTAAAGGGGGCATATGGCGCATCAACATATAAATACTGAAATAGTTCAAGGCATTGTGGAGCGTGTCACATTTCATAACGAGATCAATGGTTGGAGTGTACTCAGAGTAAAATGTTTCAATGAGTTTGATGCAATCACAGTGATCGTCCATCAGACGAAAGTGTTTGCCGGTGCAACAATGAAGTTTGTCGGGAGTTGGGGGAATCATCCTAAATTTGGTCGACAGTTCACGGCAACAAGGGCTGAAGAGCGTAAACCCGCATCTGCTGCTGCACTTGAAAAGTATCTTGGTTCAGGGCTTATAAAAGGAGTAGGCCCTAAGACTGCAAAAAAGATTGTCTCTCACTTTGGCAAAAATACTCTGAGTGTGTTTGAAGAGAGTATGGATGATTTGCTGCAGGTTCCTGGTATTGCAATGAAAAAGCTCGAGACCATTCGTGAGGCATGGGAAGAACATAAGGCCATAAGAGATGTCATGCTTTTTTTGCAGGGGCATGGAATTTCTACCCTTTTTGCCGTTCGTATTTTTAAAAAATATGGGCAGCGAGCCATTGCCATTGTCACTGAAAATCCATACCGACTGGCAAATGATTTTTATGGGATCGGTTTTTTTTCTGCTGATAAAGTCGCCCTGTCCCTTGGCATTGAAAAAAATGCACCTGTGCGAATATTTGCAGCAATCCGTCATATCCTCGCTGCTTCCCGTGATCAGGGTCATTGTTATTTATCCATTAATCAAATTCAGGAAGGGATCAGTGAGTTGCTTGATCTGGATCTGACTGGTCTTCTTGAAACCTACCTCCAACTAATGGAACAGGAGAGGCTGCTTAAAAAACGAATTATTACAGGCGCTGATCATTCCAAACTTGTCTGTTATTATTCAAAAACACTTTATTTTGATGAAAAATCCACAGCAGAGAATTTTTTTACACTTTGTCGCCCCATTGTAATTGATATTGATCGGGTTGATCAGTGGATTAGTGAATATGGAAAAAAACAACAGCTTAGCCTGAGTCTGGAACAGGAAACAGCTGTAAAAGGAATCGCAGTCTGTGGCTGTTCAATTTTGACCGGAGGGCCGGGATGTGGGAAAACCACCACTACACGTACTCTTGTTAAACTCATGGAGGCCATGGGAAAAGAAGTGTTTCTTGCAGCACCAACCGGACGCGCTGCCCAGCGAATGGAAGAAGTCATTGGGCTTGAAGCAAAAACCATCCATCGTCTTCTGGAATTTCAAAATGGATCCTTTAAGCGTAATTCAGAAAACCCTTTGGCGTGTGATGTTCTTGTGGTTGACGAATGTTCCATGCTTGATATCAGTTTGAGTGCTGCCCTGCTTGCTGCTGTTCCCAAAAAGGCCCAACTTGTTTTGGTCGGTGATCCTGACCAACTTCCTTCAGTGGGTGCTGGAAATGTTCTTGGTGATTTGTTGTCCTCGAAAGTCGTTCCATTTTTCTCTCTGACAACTGTCTTTCGTCAGGCTCAGGAATCTCATATTATTTCATATGCCCATGATATTAATGATGGTCATATTCCTCAGATTCCATCACCATTTAAGCAGCCTAAGCTATGGAAGGAACAATGCGATTGCCTTTTTATTGATTCCAACGAGGCCACCCAGGAACAACTGCGTATAATAACAAAAGCAAAACAACATCTTCAGTTTGAGGCAAGAGAGGAAGAATATGGTGAGGAAAAACTTTATTCACAGGAAGAAGATGCTGAGTTAAACAAAAAGGTCTTAAAAGATAAATATTCAGACAAATTTGAGCACATTGATTTTGGTCTGCTGCAGACTGCCGAAAGCAGCGCTGATGAATTACGGGCTGTACTGAAAAAAGTGCATCCATGGTCATCGCTTTATTATGGACTCACCGCCGGACAAGTGATGTTGCGGCTGTATTCTGACTGGATTCCAAAATATTTTGGTAATTCTTCAGAAATTCAGATTCTTTCACCAATGACTAGAGGAAGTTTAGGGACAGTCAAGTTGAATGAAGCCCTCCAGAATTCTGTGAATCCTGCAGAAAAAGATAAGGCACAGATTACTCTTGGAGAGAGAGTTTTTCGTGTGGGAGACCGTGTCATTCATCGAAAAAATAATTACGATCTTGGTGTGTACAATGGTGATATTGGAAAAATACGAGCAATCAATTCTATTGATCTTACCTGCACAGTACGTTTTTTTTCAGATAAACGTGATGTGGAGTATCAAAAGGATCAGATAAGTGAACTGGATCTTGCCTATGCGATTACCATTCACAAATCCCAGGGAAGTGAATTTGATTGCGTTATTATTCCACTTGTTTCTCAGCATTTTAAAATGTTATTCCGTAATCTCATCTATACAGGACTCACACGAGCAAAAAAACTGGCTGTTTTTGTGGGTACTAGACAGGCCCTTGCCATGGCTATCAGGAATATGGATACAGCGAGACGGCAGACTGCCCTGTCCATGCTCTTAAAAGAGCTTCAAAAGAGCAGCTTATAACAAAATAGAGAGAGGAAGAAAAAATGGACTATAGAACCGGCTCAATTGGCCGAGTGTTGACAATACGCTTTGACCATGGAGATGATTTTCTTGAAGGTTTGAAAGAAATTGTTTTGCAGGAAAAAATTGAGAGTGGATGGTTTCAGATTCTCGGGGCTGTTCGTCATGCTGATGTTGTAATCGGGCCGGAAGAACCTGTCATGCCACCAACACCTGTC
>JAOZQU010000079.1 GCA_029932055.1 Desulfocapsa sp. | reverse complement strand
CAGGATCCTGGCCGAACAACTCTCTTATACATTGTTTGACGAGTTTAAATTTGCTAATTGGCATGGAAAATAAGGTGGGAAATATTGTATGGGTTACGGTAAATGAGAGTCCGTTTTTTTTAACTATTAGTAACTATCAAGGTGATAGCTGGTAATTTTCCTACCCACTGCCCTGTAACTGTTAAAGCAGACAGAGAGACATGTCGTGCTCTATAAGGCAGCCCTACCATTTTGGAGTGGTCCTGAAAGAAAATTGAACATATGTAGGCAGGCACCTACATAAAAAAAGCTTATTATTTCAAGGAGTCCAGCAGCTCGTCAGATAGAGTTTCGTTAAGCGCCTTTATTTTTGCTTCAAGCTCCTCACTGAGCGCAACTCTTCCTTCCACAACACAACCACGCCTTCCGGGTACGCATTCTCCATGTAAGCGTTTACATTTGTCTTTAACAATATCGTAATTTTTGCAGTGGAAGGTCATTCCTTCCTGCTAAAGCAAGTTTTTTTTCGCAAGATCGTTTAAGAAAAGGTCAATCAGTTTTTGATAATATTTTTTGGTCATCACAGGATCAATTGATTCTGAGCGTGCGTTCCAGACCAGTTTTTCTGTTTTTACATCATGGAGACTGGTTTCGAGTAAAACTTTGGTTGTGCTGTTATAGCTGCCGGAGGCGTATACTGAGTTGTAAATAAAAGGATAATATCCGTATAATCCTGGTGTGTAACTGTTAGTTCCCAGGATTACGTTAGAGGGTTGGTAGTAGTCTTTTTCGTTTTTGCTGACCAGATGAGTGATAAGAACGGTTTGCACACCAGTCTTTTTAACCACTTCCCGTAAAGATTTTTCACTTGGTTCAATGGACTGTTTAGTGACGGTATAACTGGCAACCGCGTTTGTGCCCGCATGTGTCAAACTGCTTACAAACGTATCTTCATATATCCTTCGTTTTGTTTCATTTTGGGCAACTCCAATTACCAGAACTTTGCCTAAGCTATATTGTCCAAGGGAAGTATCATTCCAACTGGAAAGTAATTTATTGGAAGAACAGGAACTGAGGATGAATCCTAAAAAGAGTACTAAAGAAAACGTTTTATTCAGTTTCATGATTTTGTATACCAATTTAAAAAAAAAAGAGTTTCAGGCATGATCACCTGAAACTCTTAGTAATGATGGGGTGAGTGATGGGACTTGAACCCACGACCTCCTGGGCCACAACCAGGTGCTACCACCAACTGAGCTACACCCACCGCCGAAATTTTCGCTGATTTTTATACCCTTTACTGACAAATTTGGCAAGGGTTAAATTACATCATGTTTATTACAGGTCTGCTTTGCAGTGTAAACATTTTTTTGCCTGGGCTTTAATAATTTCTGCACAATATGGGCATTCTTTTTTGAAATTATCTTTTAATAATTGTATGATCAGCAGGTTACATGCCTGCTCGAACTCAGTATTTTTAAATGTATGATTTCTAATGGGATCTATACAGGAAAGATTGTTAAATTCCTTAAGGAGACTAATTGCTTTTTTACGTCCGTCCGGTGTGGCAGCCTCGTCAAGAATGAGGGTCATGACAGGAGTGATGTCATTTTGTTCAACACAAGTATCGAGTGCCGCAACTGCCTTTTTTTCCTTTTTGTAACGCTCATTTTGTTCACGCATTGATTCCGGATCAACAATCGATCCGGTAAAAGCATCTTTTGAGGCAACCATCATTATATTGAGTTCTGTGGATCCAGGAAGTTGCATGTTCCTGAAGGATCCCTTGTGTCCGTAATTAACATCGATTTTTTTCCAGCCGCCTTTGAACACTGGGCATTCATCATTCAGGCAGATAAACATTACTTCAGATCCCCAGCCAAGTCCGTCCCCAACATGGACTGGAGGAACTTCGCAACAGGACATTGTTGCTTTGCAGTCAGGGCAGGTGTGTTTTTCGTCCAATACGGTGATATTGTGGATGTACATGGTAAAACTCCTTTATTTATAACAAAAAAAATTAGTTCGAATTATTTGTAGTGGGTGATTATTTTTCCTGAAACCCTTCAGGCAGTGCACATTGGGGGCCTTCAGACCGAAGGAGGGATGGTCCTCAGCCCAGGCCTCCCTGCGTACCAATAAAGAGATAAAAAAGCAGCCAGCAGGACATGATTATTATCAACATCGTGTTGCCGGTCAAGCCTTTCTTCTGGTTTTTCTGTTTATTGTTTTGTTCCATTTTATTACTTGCCGGAGTTAGTTAAAATCGAATCCACGGCCCTTGATTGTTTCATCTGCTTAGCAAGGAATTCGGGACTGAGATGTGAACGGCTATTTTCAATGAGGTCGCAAAGTTCAGGGATTCTCTGCTCTTCTGCCATTTCTACGACCTGAAGCATATTCTTTGCAAAACTTCGCACTATTTTTCTGCCATCTCCCCCTGTTGCCATGATTTCAGCATAGGTTCGAGGGTTTTGATTGTGAATCCGTGCCATGGCAAGAATTCCATAGAGTGAGGTAAGGGTTGAGTGGGTGGCAATATCAGCACAATCAATTGCATGTTGTTTTAAGGTCATGGCAAGGGCTGTGGAGATGGTTGTTGGAAGTTTTTGACCAACTCCCATAAGCAAATCGTGCTTAGTCGGGCTATCCTGTGAAATATCTGCTCCATGTTTATATAAGAAAGCTTCAAATTCCGAGCAGAACGAGCCACTTCGCGGAGTGCGTACCACTGTTGCATTCTTGTCTTTCATGCTTTGTGCCTGAGGCCCCCAGAGATTATGAACAAGCATCAGTTCGACACCATGGCTGGTCACTTCTGTAGCTGCCTGCAGGGTCTGCTCAGACTCTCCGGCAAGTAAAATCATGGCTTGACCATCTTTGAGCAAAGGACCATATTGCTCGATGGTTGCAACTGTTACGGAGATGGGTACGCAGATGACAACCACATTCACATCAGCTATCATCTCTTCAGGTGACATGATGGTTGAGCGGCCGGTCAAAAATGTCTGGTAACCCTCATTTTCCAATCGGTCGGCAAACCACTCACTCATGGCACCTGTTCCGATAAATCCAAAAGAGCGAATTTTTTTCACACGCATATCAACGCGTGGGAAAGAGCCAAGAAGACGAAGGCTGTCTTCTTCCTGAATCACTTCTTTTTCAACACATTTTAAGGCTTCCTGGAGGAGGTCGCTTCCAATATGGCCTTCAATCTCAAGGTAGATTTGCAGTTTCTGGCTCTTGATGTCATTTTCTGAACGAAGATCCAGGATATTGATTCCACGTTTTGTGAACTCTCCTAAGATATCGACCAGCATGCCGACCCTGTCTTTCAAAGGTCTGGTTATAACTGCAGTGGCATCGTAGCCGGATGGGCCACTCAGGTTTTCACCAAGGATTGCAAAGCGCGTACGATTGTGAGCTGCTATTTCACGATCTCTGATTTCAAAACCATGCTCAAGGAGAAGTTCTTCGGAATCGACAATGGCATAATTAAGCCGGTTGTTTTCCTTGATATCTGCCATTGCCGCACCAATATCAGGAACTGACATGAGGGTAGCATTCGGATAATGCTCACTGATGTAATCCTCGCATTGTTTAAATACAGAGCCACGGCCTATAATATTTTCTGGAGATACAATTTTGTCATTCTGCTTCAGGCAGCCAAAAGAAAGATGAATCGGGAGCACAAGGTTATCAACCCAATAGCCGTCATGAAGTAACTTTTGAAGGCGAAAATACTCCTTAATTTCACCTTCCCGGGTGTTATAGATAGGCACAAAAGCGAAATCCACCTCTTCTTTGAGAAAGGCGTTGATTATGTCCGGAATGCGGTTATAAAGATGAAGTTTAGCCTCGGGCGAATACTGGCGTGCTGCTCTGTAGCCATCGGAACCATGCGGGCCTAATGTTGCTATGCTGATCATTTTTTGCCAAAATAAAAAGTGATATGTGATTCTTGAAGTTGTTCTTAATATCGAAAAATAGGCACTCTACCTTGTTTGTGCAAGCTATCCCATAGAAAAATGTGCAGCTCATCACTTAATAATACGCAGGCAACGGTTGCCGAATATCTGCAGGCGCTCAAGAAGTCAAATAAATATGGTCCGCAGGTAGTTTGCCATAAAGTTTTTTCTAAGGAAAATGGAAACTGTGTAAAGTTTCCTCAGGGCCTGAATAAAAAGCTTATCCATTGTCTGCAAAAAATTGGTATCAGGAGTCTATACGTACACCAGGAAAAAGCTTTCACTCTGGTTGAGGATGGGAAAAATCTGCTGGCTGCAACGCCTACTTCATCCGGCAAAAGCATGATTTACAATCTGCCGGTTCTTGAAAGTATTCTTACAAATAATAAAAGCAGGTCACTGTATCTTTTCCCATTAAAGGCATTAGCCCAGGATCAGCTCCGTATTCTTCAGCAATTTGAAAGCAATTTAGAGCTTGATGGTTTTCCTGATAAGCAGGCTCTTGCAGCAATCTATGATGGTGATACCTCGTCCTGGCATAGAAAGAAAATCAGAGCTCATCCACCAAATATCATCATTACAAATCCGGATATGCTCCATCTTTCCTTCCTGCCGTATCATGCCTCCTGGGCCCATTTCTTTCAGCATCTTCAGTATATCGTGATAGATGAAGTACACACCTATCGTGGGGTGTTTGGATCACATATGAGCTGGGTTCTCAGGCGATTGCAACGTGTCCTTCAACTGTATGGAGTTAAGCCGACCTATATTTTGCTTTCAGCGACCA
This sequence comes from Desulfocapsa sp., assembly GCA_029932055.1. GTDB lineage: Bacteria > Desulfobacterota > Desulfobulbia > Desulfobulbales > Desulfocapsaceae > Desulfocapsa. The sequence continues at coordinate 9,671 of JAOZQU010000079.1, read as the reverse complement.
TTGGAAATCCTGAAAAACTTGGCGAAATGCTCATTGGACGACCTGTTATAACGCTTACCAAAAGCAGTGCACCGCGAGCAAAACGAAACATGCTTTTTATGAATCCATGGGACAGTGCTGCACATACCGCAAGCCAGTTGCTGGAAGCTGCCCTGAAACGCGGCTTACGAACTATTGTTTACACAGGTTCGCGAAAGATGACGGAACTTATCACGATGTGGACAAAGCCACGGCTTGGTTTTCTTTCCCACAAGCTCAGTTCCTATCGGTCAGGGTTTCTTCCCGAGGAGCGGCGGAAAATAGAGCAGAAACTTAGCCGGGGAGATCTTCTTGGTGTGATTTCCACTTCTGCCCTGGAACTTGGAATTGATATTGGGAATCTTGATATCTGCATTCTTGTCGGCTATCCAGGCTCTATTATGGCAACCTGGCAACGTGGTGGAAGGGTTGGCAGGGCAGGGCAGGAGTCTGCGGTTATTTTGCTGGCCCAGGAAAATGCTCTTGATCAGTACTTTATGCAGAATCCTGAAGATTTTTTTGCCAGACCAATGGAATCAGCAATGCTCAACCCTCTTAATCCGGAAATAATGGAGCAGCATCTGCATTGTGCGGCAGCTGAACTCACTATTAATAAAGAAGAATTCACTGCTTTTCCAGAGGAAATCAGGCAGGCAGTTGAAAAAATGACATGGAATAGTGTATTGCTGCAGACTAGTGATGGTGAAGAATGGTTTGCCACCCGAAAGTTTCCACAACGCTTGGTCCAATTGCGGGGAGGGGGCACACAACTGCAGATTATCAGACAGTACAATGGCGAAATACTGGGCGATATAGATTCAGGCCGGGCATTGAAGGAATGCCATCCTGGAGCTGTGTATCTCCATTCGGCTTTAACCTGGCTTGTTGAGAAATGTGATCTTGAAAATAAAGAGGTACTCGTTTCAGTCTTTAACGGCAGTTACCATACCAGGCCGATGAGTGAAAAGCAGACTGAAATATTAGAGGTTTTTACTAGAAAGTCATATCCTGGTTATGGTGTAAGTCTTGGTCGCCTCCTTGTTCGGGAACAGGTCACAGGATATCAGAAACGGAATAATCGGACAAACAAACTTATAGCCACAATTCCTCTTGATCTTCCAGAACAAAGCTTTGAGACAGTCGGACTCTGGCTTGAAATACCTGAAAAAACACAGAATGAAATGGAGAAAGCCAAACTGCATTTTATGGGAGCAATTCACGCACTCGAACATGCAGTGATTAGCATGTTTCCACTCCTTGTTTTGTGTGACAGAAATGATATTGGAGGTATTTCCTGTCCTGTTCATTTTCAAACTGCACATGCAGCGGTTTTTGTTTATGACGGCTACCCCGGAGGTATTGGCCTGTGTGATGATGCATTTTCGCGTATTGAAAATCTTCTGCAGCAGACTGAAAAAACGGTTGAATCATGTCCTTGTGAAACCGGTTGCCCGTCCTGTGTGCATTCTCCAAAATGTGGGTCAGGGAATCGTCCCATTGATAAAGCTGCCTGTCTTGTGCTTATAAAACTGCTGCGCAATCCAATGGCTGATCGTTTTGCTCTACAAGATTTTAAGGAAATCATAACTGACGACCAACAAACGTCTAAGCAAAACGTTACAAGCAGAATAAAGAAGGTCACAGGTTTGGCAGCTTTGCCATCTCATTACGGGGTTTTTGATCTGGAAACAAAATATTCAGCACAAGAGGTTGGCGGTTGGCATCAGGCACATAAGATGGGTATCTCAGTTGCTGTTGTCTATGATTCGTTGTTAGATGATTTTGTCGTTTACCTTGAGGATGATGTCGAGCGACTGCTTGATCATCTTTTTCGGCTAGAACTGGTTGTCGGCTTTAATAATCGTCGTTTTGACAACAGTGTTCTGGCAGGTTATACCACTCGGAATCTTAATGAAATGGTTATATTGGATCTTCTTGAAGTGGTTCACTCAAGGCTGGGGTATCGTCTGAGTCTTGACAGGCTGGCTCAATGTACACTTGGAAGCAAAAAAACAGCTGATGGTCTCCAGGCGTTGAAATGGTATAAACAGGGTGAAATAGAAAAAATTTGCCACTACTGCAAACAAGATGTGGCAATCACTAGAGACCTGATGCTTCACGGTCTGGAAAATGGATATTTTTTGTTTCAGAACAAGGCTGGGAAAATAGTGCGGCTACCAGTAGATCTTGGAAGTGTTATTCTAAAGGAAATGAAAATATCAAATATGTAATAACAACAAAGGCCACAGAATGAACAGTATCTGTGGCCTTTGTTGTTTCTTTTCTGTCTGGTTTGTGACTTAAGGCCAAAGCAAAGGACTGTATATCCATCCGGTCGTACCCTGACTGTGTTTAACTTTCACCCATTTCCCCTTGGTAGAGAGCTTTGTGAGCACAACGCCACGATCAACCACAGCAACAATAGAAGCTGAAGTGTTTGGTTGTGATCGCATATTAATTGATTTCTTACCATTAACAATTACTGTGGATCCTGGATTGACAAGTGGTGCATAAATCCAACCACTATCATTTTCAAAGTCACTTATTTTTAACCAGTCACCTTTCTTTTGTAGTACTTTTAGAGGGTAGCCTTTAAAAAGCTCCATGGCAACGGGGAATTCGGTTCCCGGGCCACTTCTAACATTAACATTGTCTTTTTTTACACTGACCACCTGAGCAGCAAAACTTAACGATGGAATCAGGAAACATGCAAAAAGAAAAATGGCTATTTTATATACACGGGAGTTGGATTTCAGAATTGTCATAGTGGAAAGTGAGGTTGTTGAGCATAAAATTATGAGATACACTGACTGTGTTCGACTAAACAATTCTATATAGCATTATTGGTTTTTGAAGTCAATTTATACCAAAACAAATGATAGGCGTGCATTGGGTTTTTTGCAACTTGAAAAAATAATATTCAGGAGCGGTACATACAATGAAATTACTTGTTGGAAACCAACAGAAAATATGTGTCATTTCAATACTTATATTCTGTATATTGTTTTTGCATTTGAGTGCCGGGGCCATAGAAACTCTCACGACAACCGCTCAAAAATATTATTATGGTATTGGAGCACCTAAAAATATTCATAAGGCCTTTAAACTGTATCTCAAAGCAGCTGAGAAGGGTGATGTGGATGCCATGTTTGTAGTTGGTGGTCTTTACATGCAGGGGCAGGGAACTTCAGTAAATCAGAGTGAAGCTTTTAAATGGCTTTATAAAGCTGCTATCAATGGTCGCAGTTCAAAGGAATCGCAGAGGATAATTGCGCAGTTTTTTATTTCAGGAAAAAATGTTCCTCAAAATTACAGTGAGGCTTTGCACTGGTACGAACGGGCTGCAAACAATGGTGACCCTGAGGCACAAAGTGAATTGGCATTTCTTTATTTTTCCGGAAGATTTGTTGGTAGAGATTACGAAAAAGCTCATTACTGGTTTGATATTGCCGCTAAAAACGGATATCCACTTGCTCAATATAATATGGGAATACTTTGGTATACGGGCAATGGGGTTCCAGCCGTTGATCCGGTAAAGGCCTATGCCTGGTTCAATCTGGCTGCAGCAAATGGACATGGCAGCGGGGAGGCAGCAAAGGCATTCATTGAGACACTACTTAGTGATGATGAACTCATAGCAGCTCAGGATTTTTCAACAAAATTGTATAGAGAGATTAAAAGCGTAGAGAAGCGACCTGTTAAAAAGAAGTGAAGCTTGTTGGGATTTTTTACGCTGGTATCTGTCTTGGGGCGCATTCAAAAATAACTTCGTATTCTGAGGCGCAATATAAACATTCATCTTACACCTCATAATTACGAAGTTATTTTTGAATGAGCCCTTGGCTCCTTTGTTGGAAGCGTGAATTTGAAGATTGTTGATCCGTCCGGACTGTTTTCTGCCCATATTGTGCTGTTATGATCGGAGAGGATTCGTTTAGAGATGGCTAGCCCAAGCCCTGTACCACCTGCCCCTGTATCTGTTGCTGAAGACTGAACAAATTCTTTGAAAATATTTTCCAGTTCATCCTCAGGAATTGAAATTCCCAAATTAGACACATTTATCCGCAACCTGGGATTGTCAGTTGACTGGTCGATTTCTTTGCAGAGGATTTGTATCTGAGTGTTTTCATCGCTGAATTTAATGGCGTTGAATAGAATATTGCGGAGTACCTGGGCAATTTTTTCCTGGTCACAGTAAGCAAAGGCCTGTTTACCTGCACAATTTACCTCAAAGGAAAGTCCTTTTTCAGCTGCAATGGGTGCAAGTTCAGTTGTTACTTGATGAATTCGTGGTGTCAGATCGCTTGTATTCATATTGTAACGCATCTTCCCGACTTCAAGCTTGGAAAAATCCAATACGTTATTCAATAAATCCATCAGTCTTGTGCCTGACTGACAAATAAGGTGAAAATATTCATTGAGTTTTTCACGTGATACAGAATCAGAACGTTTAATTCCAAGACGTGCATAGCCAAGGATTCCATGCATGGGGGTACGGAGTTCATGGGACATATTTGCAAGGAATTCTGATTTGGCATTATTTGCTGCTATTGTTGCCTGCATGGCAAGAAGCTGGGGCGTAATATCACGGACAGTTGCGATTACTACTGAATCTTCACCCCATAAACATTTGCGTAGATTGACCTGAACGGTAAACAAGTTATTCTGATCAGTTCTTTTTACCAACCATTCAAATTGCTGGTCTTTTCCCTTAAGAACTTCCTGCCAGATGGTTTGTAAATCAACACTATTATTTGTTTTAGATTCTATGCTTCGATTAATATTAAACTTTAATGCCTGCTGACGATCAACACGGAACATTTTAAGCATAGTTTCATTAATATCTATGGCCTGGCCGTCAAGTTCAAAAATAAATATGCCATCATGGGCGGAATTGTATATATCCTGGAGTTTTTTACGACTAATATCAATATTTTGAGAGGTGCGTTTATGGTCGGCTATTTCATCTGTCAGCTGCTTGTTAAGTTTTTCAAGATCCACAGCATTTTTTTTAATCAAAAATGTGTTGATCAGTGAAAGCCAGTAATTTTTATTCCAGTGTTTGGCCTGAATCAGATTGAAAACTAAAAAAATGGAGATGGCAATACCTATGGCAATAGTAATACTGTTGCCTATGTAGAAGTGAGCTAAAATCACAGGTAGTAAAATGATAAGCAGATAGGCATAGGAAAGAATCTTCCAGATACTATAGCTTGCCATAGAACCACCACTAATTCCTGCAAGAAGAATGATGATCAGAGTCAGAGACAAAGAGTCGTGATAAATCAGGACAGCAGTTGTTGTAAAACCTCCCCAAGTCAGGCCGACAAAAATATTTGACCAGAAAAAAACTGGTAGCCATATGTAATTACTGGTTTGTTTTTTGTTTGAAATGGCAATTATGGCCATGATTCTCAGGAGAATCGCAATTGAAAGAATAGTACCCAAAAAAGAATAAAGAAATATTTGTTCAGAAGCATATTCAGTGGCGAGGCCACCAAGAAGATAGGCAAAGGGAACAATGATTACTCCTGCTTTATTACGATTTGTCAGGTCAATAATTGCCTGATTGAGGAGTGTCGAAATTTCTTTGGCATCAAAATCTTTTGTCAGGTCGTCTTTATAGCGATTTATTTCATACTGCAAAAACATACGTTAGCTCTCGAAATATAATATTGGGGTGAATTAATGAGTCTGTTGATTTAATAGCATTTTCGTTCGATATCGAGACAAACGAAAAATTTTACCGCAGGCATATAGATGATATTCCGAGGATAAAATTTTCCGTTTAACGAAGAGATCGGGCGAAAAGGCATTAAATCAACGGGCTCATCAACAACAGAGCAGAACTGGAGTTGTGTGTATTCAGGGTGTCATCAGGTTTGCACAGATGTCGAAGGAAGTGAAAAAATGAAACTGGCACCTTCACCAGGCACACTTTCCACACTTAAAGATCCCCGGTGAAGGTGCATGATTTCTTTTGCAATGGCAAGGCTAAGTGCAGAACCTTGGGTATGAGTTAGAATGTCCTGGGAATAGAATTCGTCAAAAACCTTTTCTTTAAGCTCTGGATTTATGCCTGGTCCTTTGTCAATCACGCGAAAAACTACAGTCGATTTGTTGCAGGAGACCGCTAATTCGACAGTTTCTTGTGGAGGAGAGAATTTAATGGCATTGTCTATTGCTGACTGGAGTGCCTCGTGAAAAAGATGCCAGTCTGCTTCAAGAGTAAAATCGGTGGGACAGTTAACGACCACATCACATTTACCGGGATGGGAGTTTTTCGTTTGCCGGGCAATCCCCTGTAAATATTTTTGAACTGACTGAGCAGTAATGGTTAGAGTTCTGTTATTTCTGAGATCGGAGAGGAGAAGAATTTTACGTACTAGATCATGGATACGTTCTCCGGAAAGTTTAATAAGATTGGCATATTCTGCAATTTTATCGGGTACGGATGGGGTATCAAGGATAAGCTGACTACCAAGGAGAATTCCGTTTAACGGAGTTTTGGTTTCATGTGAAAAAAGCTGAAGAATTGCTGTTTTCAGTTCATCGATTTCTTCTGTCTTTTTTAATTTAGAGAATACTTTCAGCTTTGCCAGTAACTCGTCATCAACAAAAGGTTTGGTGATATAATCATCAGCACCGGCTTCATATCCTTCGAGGCGTTCTTCAATCATGGCTTTGCCACTGATCATGAGAACCTTGGCAAATTTATGTTTTTTATCGTTTTTTATTTTTTGACAGACATCATAACCACTCATTCCAGGCATCATAATATCCAAAAGTATGATGTCCGGATTATATTTATCAAGAATGGCCAGAGCATCCATGCCATTCACCACAGATTTACATTGAAACTCGTCTTCGTACTCAAGGATTTCCTCAATCAGCTTGATATTAATAGGCTCATCGTCAACTATGAGTATTTTGACAGCCATAGAAGTACCTCGCAGATTCTTTTGATTACTGTGTGAATGATTTTCATTGGAATACGGCTATTATCTTAGAGGTAATCGATTAGAATGTAAATTTATATTCGTTGCAATCAGCCACAACTTGCATTCATTCATTCCATATGCTATTTTCACCAACCTTATTATTACAGTCCTTTTGTTGTTCATGTGTAAGCGCTCACCAGCACCTCCTCTTCGCCTATTTGAGCCTGCTTACATAACACCAGTATGCTACGCAGGCTCAAATGAACGAATGTAAGACACTGGTAAACGCTTACGTTCATGTAAGGTGTGATGTTCCATGAAAATTGCAGTTATTGCGCTGACTGATGGTGGAAAAGAACTTGCTGAAAGAATCTGTGATCTGCAGCCAGAGTGCCTTGTAGACACAAGAGATCTGCCTGTTTTTGATAAACTTGCAGATCACTGGAAACATGAGGTGGATGCAATTGTCTGTATCATGGCTGCAGGTATTGTGGTTCGTGGATTAAGTACTCTTTGCCGGGATAAAGTTCAGGATCCCTGCGTGCTTGTTCTTGATGAAAAAGGGCGGTTTGTTATCAGTCTGCTTTCCGGTCATCTTGGTGGCGGGAATAGTCTGGCAATAGAACTCGCAGGCAAACTTGGCGGTCAGGCTGTGATTACCACCGCCTCTGATGTCACAGGTCATACGGCTCTTGACCTTTGGGCAAGAAAGAATCAGCTGTTTGTTGAAGATTCACAGAAACTTACTGAAAAATCGGCAAAATTAGTCAATACCGGCAGTTTACAGATTTTCACAGAATTGCAGTATGATAGCCTGCCGCATGACTTCAAGGTTGTTTCAAGGCCGGACATGGCTGACCTTATAGTTTCCGGCAAAATTTATAAAGAAAACGAGGCTCTTTTTCTCAGGCCTTGTTTCTTTACAGTAGGCCTTGGTTGTAACAGAGGAACCAGTAAAGAAGATTTCCAAGCAGCTGTCACAGAACTTTTTACCGATGAAGGTCTTGCGGAGAATGCAATCTGCAGCTTTGGTTCCATTGATTTGAAAAGTGATGAGCAGGGAATGCTTGATTATACCGGCCAGGCAGAGCGGCCCATCAAATTTTATGCTAAAGAGCAGTTAAATGGTGTCGAGGATGTCTCTTCATCTGCTGTTGTTCTTGCTGCAACAGGAGCAAAAGGTGTTGCAGAACCTGCAGCAGTTCTTGCTGCAGAAACAGAACTTGGCTCAGGTAAACTGATAGTAAGGAAACGTAAATGGAAGGATGTAACAGCAGCAATAGCAGTGAAACAAATTCGCCTTGTGGCCTGATTTCTGTGGTTGGTACCGGTATCGGATCCACTGAAAATATGACTCCTCAGGCAGTGAAGGCTCTTGCCGGAGCAGATGTAATTATTGGCTATAAAACCTATCTTGATTTGATTCCTGAGCTTCTTGAAGGAAAAGAAGTCATAACTTCCGCAATGATGCAGGAAGTTGACCGTTGCAACAAATCATTTGATCTTGCAGAGTCCGGTAAAAACGTCAGCCTGGTTTCAGGGGGAGATCCTGGTATTTATGCCATGGCAGGCCTTGTTCTTGAGATTGCTGCAAAACGTAACAGTAAAGTGAAAGTTGATGTGGTTCCTGGAATTGCCGCAGTCAATGGCTGCGCTGCTCGTCTTGGTGCGCCGCTGATGCACGATTTTGCCGCAATCAGTCTTTCCGACCTTCTCACTCCCTGGGAAATGATTGAAAAAAGGCTTGATGCTGCAGCAAGTGCTGATTTTGTTATTGCTTTGTACAATCCCAAGTCAAAAAAACGTACTGAACACATTGTAAAAGCCAGGGAAATTATTCTCTCCTATCGTGCTAAGGAAACACCGGTTGGCATTGTGACTGCTGCAAGCAGGGAAAATGAGGTGATCAGGTTGACCACCCTTGAGAGGATGCTTGAAGAAGATATCAATATGCAATCAACTGTTATTGTCGGGAATTCCACAACCTTTTCCTGGAATGGCTATATGATCACCCCAAGGGGCTATAAGGACAAATATAAGCTGGATAAATCTCCATGACTAAAAAGCTGATTCTCCTTCGGCATGGAAATACTGGTTTTTCAGGACAATATATTGGATCAAAAGATGTGCCTCTTTCTGCTAATGGTTGCCGCCAAATCGCAAGCCTTCAACCGATTTTAGAGAATCAACAGATTGATTATATTCTGTCAAGCCCCATGCTTCGCTGCAGAGAAAGTGCTGAGATTTTGTTTTCTGATCGCCATGTTTATTATGATGATGATTTAAGGGAGATTGATTTTGGCCGCTGGGAAGGGTTGATTTTTCAAGAGATTGCAACAAATGATCCGGATCTTGTGAACAAATGGGCTGCCTGGAACCCTGACTTTTGTTTTCCCGAGGGAGAGTGTATTGACCATTTCATAAAAAGGGTTCACAGGGCAGGATCACGTATAAAAGAATCTTCCAATGAAAATATCATTCTTATTGCACACGGTGGTGTTATCCGGGCACTGCTCTGTTATTTGTTAAATCTTAAGCCGGAAAAGTATCTTTTGTTTCAGGTGGAGAAGGGGAGATATACCACACTGGAACTTTTCAGTGAGGGTGCTGTTCTTACCGGTTTTAATCTTGGCTGAAGGTAAATATTCGGATAGCACCCCCATCTTCGTCCGATTCGCCTTGCTCACATATGACTTAATATAGCTCGCAAAG
>JAOZQU010000286.1 GCA_029932055.1 Desulfocapsa sp. | reverse complement strand
TTGATTTTAGCAATCTCCCTCACTCAGCGACCGCGGCAAACTACTCAATCGGGAGAGGGTTGTCAATGAGAAATTGAGGGATTTTTCATTTTATTGTACTTTTCTTTTTTTGCTTCATCCTGATTATTGAAATATATTTGCTTTTCATGTAGTTAAAGCGTAGCATTGACTCATCAGTTGTTGTGGCTTTCTAATAATATCCCTTTGTAACTGCTATCTTTTGGCTCGGTATGAACGATAAAAACAAACTTCTTCGTAAACTCCCTAAGGTCGATTTTGTTCTTGATGAACTGGCATATAAAAACGGTGTCTATGTGCCGCTTGCCATCATCAAATCCGCTGTTCGTGAAACCATTGGAAAATATCGAAAGCTAATCCTTGCTGAGGAGCCTTTCAAATTCCCAAAAACTTCGGATGAATGGAATTTAATTTTCACAGAAGCCATTGATAAAAAGAACAGACTTAATCTGCAGAGAGTAGTCAATGGTACTGGAGTTGTCATTCATACCAACCTTGGCCGTTCTTTGCTTGGCAAGCAATCGATGGAGGCCCTTCAAAATGCAGCTTCCCATTATACTAATCTTGAATTTGATCTTTCCACTGGGAAACGTGGCTCCAGATATAGTCTGGTCGAAGAGATTATCTGTGATCTGACAGGTGCGGAAGCAGCACTTGTTGTAAATAACAATGCTGCAGCAGTTCTGCTTTCTTTAAACACCTTATCTTTTAATCAGGAAACAATAGTTTCTCGTGGTCAGTTGGTGGAGATTGGCGGATCTTTTCGTATCCCGGATGTGATGTCACGAAGTGGCGCGAGGATGGTTGAAGTTGGGGCTACCAATCGAACGCATCTGTTTGACTATGAAAATGTTATTCATGAAGAGACCGCACTGTTATTAAAAGTACACACTTCAAATTTTCGTGTGATAGGTTTTACTTCTGAGGTTCCTGTCCATGATCTTGTCATACTCGGTCAGAAACATGGTGTTCCTGTTATGGAAGACCTTGGAAGTGGTTCACTCATTGATCTTTCTCCATGGGGGCTACCCAAAGAGCCCACTGTCCAGGAAATTGTTAAAGCAGGTGCTGATGTAGTAACTTTCAGCGGAGACAAGCTTCTTGGTGGACCTCAAGCCGGGATCATTGTTGGTAAAAAAGATATCATTGCCCGTATCAAGAAAAATCCAATGAATCGTGCTCTGCGTATTGATAAATTTACCCTTGCTTCACTCGAAACCGTACTACGCGATTATTATGATTTTGACCATGCTCTGCAATCAGTGCCAACTCTCTCCATGCTAACCGCGGATGCTGATACCATTAAAAAGAAAGGTCATAGAATCCTTCGTCGTCTTGGTGGCGCACAAAAAGTCAAAAACTTTATCGGGTTACAGGAAACTGTTTCTCGAGTTGGAGGTGGAGCAATGCCGGAACATGGGCTTGCCAGTTGGGCTTTAGTGCTGCAGCCAGGTGATATGGGCGCCAGTGGATTTGAAAAATGGTTCCGCAGCCTGGTTGTTCCGCTCATAGTACGTATAGAAAATGAAAAAATGATCATTGACCTTCGAACTATTCTTGAAGATGACATCCCATTGCTGATCGATATACTGAAACAATATATGAAAAAAGGACAGGAAGGCTGATGTTTGGCTATTTTCAGCATGAGGTATGTAAAGGCCTTGAACGAAATGATTTTTTTCGTTTTTCAAAAGAATTTCAACAAGTAATCCATGATAATATTCCAACCATTGAAGATGTAATATTTTTTGATCCCCCACAGCAACATCCCGCTGTAACTCTTGACGAAGGCAAAGAAGAAAAGGAATTGCGCCAGGGCATGGAAAAGGCTGTGGAGCAGGGACGTCCAGCTCTTGTCCGAGATATGATGTTTCTGCCTTTTTCCGTGGGCAACTCTTCCATTGTTGCCCAGGTAAAACGATTGGACGATTATCTGGTTAGAAAAATTGGAAATGACTGGCTTGATAATCTTTCCACTTTACTTCTACGTGAGTTTCTTCTTGTCAAACGTGCCTGTGTTGATTCCCTTACCGGGCTGCTCAGCAGTTTGCATCTGGAGGAATATCTTGATGCCAGCGAGGGTAAGAGTCAGGGAGTCATGCTCCTGGTAACAGTGTACCCGAAAAGTTCCAGTTCTTTCCAGGCAAAAGAATATCAGCATCGTACAGTTTCTCTTTTAACAACTTTTCTGGCAGATCGTTTTCCTATCTATTATCTGGGGCAATCCTGCTTTGCACTTGTTTGTGAGAATTGTGATTCTGATTTTGCTGCTGGATTTGCACCATCACTCGTGAATTATTTGAAAAGAGAGCGCTGTTCACGTGTGCATGTTGCAAGTACTGCATTTGGCGGGATATTTGACCCGGTCGATTCCGCGCTGCCGGTTTCTGAAGTTGTGATGAAAAAAGCATGGGCTGCCTTACATGTTGCCAGTAAAAGAGGACCCTTTGCTTTTTGTAATTTCAGTTCCATAGAAGATGCTGCTAATCACCCTTTAGCTCCTCCTTCTCCACCTCTTGTCCGTTGGCTACGAACAGTATCACGGAGGCTGACCAGTTTTTCCCTGATTCAGTTTGAATTTGAAAGCGAATCGCTTGTTGAGAGTGTGATTAATGTTGCAGGGGATGATGCCGGATATTTTGCTGATAACAAATCAGTATATCTTTTATTACCTGAAAAAAGTGAAAAAGAAGCACTTAAAACAGGGGGAGAAATCCTTAACTATTTTGGAAAGAAAGAGAACAATGGCAAAGCAGTAAACGCTGGCATCAGTTTTTTTCCACAAGGGAACGTTAGAAAATCTGAGATTCTTCTTAACTGCCGTAAGGCTCTTTGCCATGCCGCATTTCTTGCACCTGGGTCTCTGGTGTGTTGCGATGCTGTGAGTTTTAATATCAGTGGCGATATTTATTATGGGGATGGCGATCTTGTACGTGCCGTTAAGGAGTATCAACGCGGCCTTTTGCTTGAGCCTTCCAATGGCAATCTTCTAAACAGCCTTGGTGTCTGTTATGCCCAGATGAATAAGTATAAACCGGCACTGGACAGTTTTCAACGGGCTTGTGAAAGTAAGGAAGATCAGTTCATGGCTTTTTATAATCTCGGTCTTGAGCAACAGATCCGGGCCCAAAATAACCAGGCCATTGATTCTTTCAGCAAGGCGCTTGCCTTACCTGAAAATGAGGGTGAGGAAAAAGCGCGTAAGGATATGAGTTTTCAGCTTGGAATGCTTTTTATCGAAGAGAGGGAGTATCAAAAGGGGTTTGACCTTCTTCTACCATGGTATGAGCTCGAAAGTGCTAACGGTGGAGGGTATAAAGCAGTCCGCTACCTTGGGGAAGCCTGTTATGGGCTTGGCAGACATCGTGATGCTATGAAATACCTGCAGCAGGCCATGCGTTATGACGAATATGATGCAGAGGTTCTTGGGCTCCTTGGTGAGATTTATCTAAAAGAAAATGAAGGAGATGATATCGCTCTTCGTTTATGTGAAAAAGCTGTGGAGCTCAGTCCATATTCTCTTAGTTTAAAGCTACGATTGGCAAGTGCCCAGCTTCAATGTGGAGATTTTGAAACTGCTCTTGAAATTTTGAAGCCTTGTTTGCGGAATAAAAAATACAGGCCGGCAGCACTTTTGCAGAGAGGACTGCTGTCGCGAGAACAGGGGCAACTGCGGGCTGCGGAAAAGTGGTTTGTCAAGGCAGAATCCTGTCCCGGTGGCGATTCTGCGGTAGTGCATGAGGCACGCAATTTGTTGAAAGATTTACGGAAGTGAAAGGGTATATGATGAAAGAACGAAGACGAGTCAGTCGAGAACCAAAATATTGTCTGGAAAACAATGTGGTCGGTGATTCATGGAGAATGTTTCGCATCA
>JAOZQU010000078.1:2589-14600 GCA_029932055.1 Desulfocapsa sp. | reverse complement strand
TATCAGGTCTCAGATCTTGGCTCACCTGATTTTTTCACAAGACGGGATGCGGCATTGCAGGAAGAGTTGGCTGAAGAGGCAAGGCTGCTTTACGTGGCAGTGACCAGGGCGAGCTGTCGCTGTTATGTTTTTTGGGCGGATGTGAGTGGTGTGGACTCAAAGGACTCTGCACTGGCCTGGGTGTTGTCCTTGAATGATTGTCGAAATATTCATGACCAGACAGAGAGAATTGCTGAACTTTGCGATGATGAGTCCGTAGAGTTGATATCTGTTCCGCCTCTTGCCGCAGATGGTAAAGGGTATAAGAAAGAATTATTTGCAAAAGAAGCTCTGCTGTGCCGGACTTTTTCACGTTCCCTACTGCCTGGAGAGTGGCTGATGACCAGCTATTCCGCCCTTGCCGGATCTGGTCATTCTTCAGGAGCATATACTTCAGATGGGCAAAATAGTGGTGAAAAAGAGTCAAGAAAAATTTATGATTTGCCATTTGGTGCATCCTTAGGGAATGTGGTGCATGGAATGCTTGAAGATTTTCCATTTGCAGTGCTTGCAGGTGCTGCTGATTACGAGGCAGAATGTCTTGCCCAGTGTCGTCGTTTTGGAGTAACCGCGGATCCGGATCAGTTGATGTCCCTGCTTAGAGACGTGACCCGTGCTCCAATTATACCTGAAAATGGAAAAGAGCTTTTCTCACTCGCCGATCTTGATGAACAGGATGTGTTAAAAGAGATGCCATTCTATTTTCACCTTCGAGAGGGATCCACGGAACGGATCAATGAACTTCTTGTTTTTTCCAGCGTTGTGCAGCCCATACAGGAACGTAAACTAAAAGGCTATCTCACTGGTTTTGTGGATCTGGTTTGCCGGTACCAGGGTAAATATTATATTATGGATTATAAAACCAACTATCTTGGTGATCATTTCAGGGATTATACAAAAGATTTGCTTGTTGCTGCCATGCATGACCATAATTACGGTCTGCAATACTGGATTTACACCTTGGTTTTACACCGTTTTTTGCTGAACACTATGCCAACGTATGATTATGAAAAAGATTTTGGCGGGGTTTTCTATCTTTTTGCCAGGGGAATGAGCCCGGAATATCCGGAAAATGGATTGTTTTTTGATCGTCCGGAAGTTTCAGTGCTTGACGCGCTGCAGACATGTCTGGGAGCAGGCTGATGGAAGAGAAAAAGATACGGTTACTGGATAGCCGTTTTGCCGGGTTTCTTGCCGGGCGTTCCAGGCTTTCAGGGAAAGAACGGGAACAATTTCAGAGCATTGTGTGTCGACTGTCAATGGGGCTTGGGGCAGGAGACAGCTGCCTTCCGGTAACAGAGCTGGAAGAGGAAGTTATCACGCGATCCGGCCTTGCAGGTATGGAGAATAAACCTCTTTGTCTGTTCAATAATTGTGTGTACCTGCAACGATTTTTTGAGTACGAGAAAACGCTGGCTGAAAAAATTGGAATGTTCGCTACCGATTCAATACAGCTTGCAAAGGATGGTTCTCTTCTTGATACGTTATTTGGCAAGGAAGCGGCAAATGAAACCGACTGGCAGCGAGTTGCAGCAGAGCAGGCACTCATTAAGAGTTTTCTTATTATTTCCGGAGGGCCGGGAACTGGAAAAACAACCACAGTGCTGAAGGTTCTCGCTCTGCTGCAAAGTGTTTCCAGGCATAGCTTACGAATTGCTCTTGCAGCACCCACCGGAAAAGCTGCCATGCGTTTGCAGG
Organism: Desulfocapsa sp.; assembly: GCA_029932055.1. Lineage (GTDB taxonomy): Bacteria > Desulfobacterota > Desulfobulbia > Desulfobulbales > Desulfocapsaceae > Desulfocapsa. The sequence continues at coordinate 12,863 of JAOZQU010000078.1, read as the reverse complement.
AATCCATTGGCGCGAGTGTCCATCATCTCCCTCTTTCCCAATCCATCATAAAAAGTATTCCGGATCAAGCTTCCACCATCCATCGTCTCCTTCGAGTAAAGTATCAATCTCCATTTTTTTGGCACAACGCAGAAAATCCTCTCTTATTCGATGTAGTAGTGGTGGACGAAGCGTCCATGGTGGATTTGGCGCTCATGAGCAAACTTGTAAATGCATTACGGCCCGGAAGCCGTCTGATTCTGCTCGGTGATAAAGATCAGCTGGCTTCAGTGGAATCTGGAACCGTGCTTGCTGATATGACTTGTGCCTTGCCTGAAAATACTGTGGAGCTGCAAAAAAGTTATCGTTTCGATGGAAGTATTCAAAGATTTGCTGAGGCGATTAACGGAGGCAGGAGTATGGATGCCTGGAACCTTATGAAAAGTGATGATCCTGTAAATATATCTCTGTTGCAGGAAGATGTGGCAGAGTATGGTGGAGAAATCTATTGCAGATATATGGCCGCTGTTCGTAAAGCAGAGACTCTTGATGATTATAAAAACGTATTTTCAGTTTTTCAGTCCTTTAAGATTCTTTGTGCTCTTCGAAAGGGCCGGACAGGTGTGTCAGGTATCAATGATCGTGTGGAGCGTTATTTGACCGGCAAAGGATACGACTGTTTTTCTTCTACCTGGTATTCCGGCAGGCCGGTCATGATTACCAGAAATGATTACGCCCTTGATCTTTATAATGGCGACATGGGAATTTGTTTGCCCGATCCTGATAATCCAGAATGTATGAAAGTCTGGTTTGAGCGATTCGATGGAAGCCTGCAAGGTTTACTTCCAGGACGGATTAGTAATTGTAAAACAGTCTATGCTCTCACGATTCATAAAAGTCAGGGAACTGAAATCGGCGAGGTTCTGGTGGTTCTGCCTGAGCGGGATTCTGAGATTATCACTCGTGAATTACTTTATACAGCTGTTACCAGGGCAAAACAATGTGTAAAAGTGAAAAGCAGCCGCTCTGTTTTTGACCTTGCTGTTGCCGGAAAAATTGAACGACACAGTGGCTTGGCTCTTCGTCTTGTGTAAATATTCGGCTAGCACCCCATCTTCGTCCGATTTGCCTTACTTACATATGACTCAATATTGTTCGGAAGGCGACTCGAACGAACCTGGGGCACTATCCAAATATTTACAATTGATGGGTTCTAGCACTAATGTAGCTCTGACTTGAATGTTTACTGGGAGGTTTATTTTTTGAATTTGAAAAGGTTCGTGAAAAAAAAAATCCCTTGATATACACTAAATAGAGAAACGAATATAAAGTTATACTTGATGGACTCGTAAAAACTCAAATTTTTCGCTATCCCGTCATTCCCGCGAAGGCGGGAATCCAGTCATTTCAACACGTTCTGGATTCCCGCCTTCGCGGGAATGACGGAGCCGAGACCTTTTTACGAACTTGTCATACTTATGATTTAAGGAAAAGATTCATAGGTCTCCTGTCGGCAATGTGGAGAACAGGATCAAAATAGAGGTGTGGTGCTGATGAATGATTTTTTTGCAAAGATTTGGGCGTGGGTCGAATCGACTCATATTCAGGAGCAGGTGGCAGATGTTGATTATGTCGGGCTTTTCAGCAATCCATGGTTCCTGGTTCCTTTTGTGACGTTAGTGCTTTATCTTCTCTACAAGCAGTCCTTTAAGGATTTGATCATTGTTTCTGCATTTATTGGCGTCTGGTGGGTGAGTGGAACGGAGTACATGAACACTCTGGTTGTTGGTGAGGAATTGCAGATTGAAAAGGTTCTTCCTGTGCTGTTTGGTGGCGCTGCTGTGCTTGGTGGCATCATATATATGATATTCGGACGTTCTGATTAGGGCTGTGAACTTTTTTACATTTCAGTGTGTTTGTTGGCTTAAGGAGTAGGCTATGCAGTTTCGTAGCGGTGTATTCATCATCACCGAAGAAAGACATTGCCCACTTTATAATGTGGGGGAAGAACTGCTTGTGGATGAGGGGATTCTCATTCTTCCTGCGGCCAAGCCGACTTGCCTCACTTTGACCAGAGATCTCATTGAACTGGCTTCAGAAGATGTTGCCTATGAACGATATCTGCAGGGCAGTAAAAAAAAGACAAAGTTTGAGTGTGGTGGCTGTACGGGAATTATCCGTTTTGAATTCAAGAAAGAAAAGGAATTTTCCACCATCCAGATGAAACTGCTCGCTGCCTCTGAGAGGCGTGAGAAGGTCAAGGCCGTCTCTCATTTTGCCGGCCTTTTGCGAAGCATAGAAATTTTCCAGCCCCTTTCCGACGATGACCTCCTTGATCTTGCCACCCTGTTAGTACTTGAAGATTATAATTGGGGTTTTCCTATTCTTCAGAAAGGTGATCCTGCGTCAAATCTTTTTATTATCATTAGCGGTAAAGTGGAGGTTATGGATGAAGATGGCGTCACCCTTGCAGAAATGGGACGTGGAGAGGTGTTTGGAGAAATGAGTCTTTTGTCAGGTGATAGGGTTACAACAACTATTATGGCCATGGAACCTTGTCAAATTGCAACTCTCAGCCAGAAAAATTTTCGTCATGTTTTAAACCGTTTTCCTGCTTTACAGGTGTTTTTTTATAAATTGCTGGTGAGCAGGATTACAACTATTAATTATCAACGAGCCGAAGAGCTTGCTTCCGGGATGGTTGGCCAACTTGCAGATATCCCTCCCCTTGAGTTGTTTCAGATGATTAATTCAAACCAGAAAACAGGACGTCTTAAAGTGGAAGTGGGAGACAAAAAGGCGAATCTTCTTTTTAATGAGGGAGAACTCGTCTATGCAACCTACAATTCAAACGAAGGGCGTGAGGCTTTTTATGATGTCCTGGCCCTTAATGAAGGACGGTTTAAGTTTGTTCATGGCCTGAGTTTACGTGAGATGGAAATGGATGTTCTTGGTGGTTTCATGGGTATGCTCATGGAAGGAATGAAGCGTATAGACGATAAGGAGTAAATTCAGTGTTCAGTAACTGAAAACTCAGAGCGGCAAGATGCTCAATCTTTACGTATTTCCCTGTAGTTTCTTGTAGATCAAATTGTTTTTCACAAATTGTAGCTTAACAAAATGCTCTATCCGTTTTTTTCTTTCTTTCATCTCATGGATTCTCCCTGTAGTATGGCATTGTTGTAATTCAGCGTGTTGTTGTTAAGGCATATTATTTCAAAAAGCACGTCATTCCCGAGGTAGTTATCGGGAATCCAGCCATATTCAAGATAGATTCCCGATAACTACCTCGGGAATGACGAATTTCATGAAGTTTTAGCCCAAAAGAATATAAAATCCAGGATCTGCAAAATTACGCTGAAGTTACGCATTGTTTTTGATTAATTTGTGGTAAACAGAAAAAATAAAGGGGTGTACTGATGAAAAAGAAAATGGAAAAAGCTTTGAATAAACAGGTTAATGCAGAAATGTATTCCAGTTATCTCTATCTGGCAATGGAATCCTACTTTCAGTCGATCAGTCTTTCCGGCTGTGCGAAATGGATGCGTGGCCAGGTGCAGGAAGAGATGTTTCACGGTATGAAAATCTATGATTATGTTCACGAGCGTGGTGGAAAGATGCAGTTTGAACCCATTGCCAAGCCTGAGACCGAGTGGGAATCACCCCTCGCAGCCTTTGAGCATATTTTGGCCCATGAGGAAAAGGTGACTGAACTCATTAATAATCTCATTGATGTGGCTCTTGACGTCCGCGATCATGCAGCAAAGGCATTTCTCGACTGGTTTATCATTGAACAGGTTGAGGAAGAAGCTACTGTGGGAGAAATAGTGGATCGTCTTCGCCTGATTGGTAATGATTCAAGTGGATTGTTTATGCTTGATTCAGAGTTGGCCAAGAGGGTTTTTACTCTGCCGGCAAAATAATAACTAATGACCTTGTTTTCTTTCAAAAGAGGATTATTTTCTTTCTGATATTAATTCTCATTTGAAAGAGGTTGTGAATGAATAGAAAAATAAAAAAAGAGGTTCTTGCTCTTTTGGCAGCTGGTAATTTGGAAAAAAGTCGCCGGGAACTCGAAAAATATGATGAACAGGGGCTTGTAAACCCACTTTTTTCAGCATTATACCGACCCGAGGAAATACTTCGCTGGCATGCAGTGACAATTTTTGGTGAAGTGCTGACACGTCTTGCAGAAAAGGATATGGAGGCAGCGCGAATTATTATGCGGCGTTACCTCTGGAGTCTCAATGATGAATCGGGTGGTATTGGTTGGGGGGCACCCGAGGCCATGGCTGAAGCTATGTTCCATCATGATCGGCTCAATGATGAATATCTTCACATGCTGATTTCCTACATGCGACAGGACGGGGAGCTTGAACACCAGGATGGCAATTTTCTTGAGCTTCCCGAGTTGCAACGTGGAGTACTCTGGGGAATCTGTCGTCTGGCGGAAAAACGTGCTGCTCTGCTCATGGAAAAGGAGATTGTTCCTGATCTGCTTGCGTATCTCCCATCAGGCGATGCGACAGTTCGAGGCTTGGCGGCAAAGGCTTTAGGCCTTTTGGGGGCAACTGATTCAGTCAAGGCGTTGAAAACCTTGCTGGATGATGAACGGTCGGTACGTTTTTATCATGATGGTGAGATTACAGTTGTTATAGTTTCAGAACTTGCAGGTATTGCTCTTACCCAGACAGAAGCGTTACAGGCCCAGGCCGCATAGGCAATAATCAAAAGATAAACAAATGAATTCAGATGTATTAGAAAAAACAGTTTCCCAAGTCGGTTTTCTCCAGTTTGAGATTACATCGGGTGATATCCGAAAAAATATGGAGCAGGTCATAAATGGCTTGGCCGGGTTGGCACCACCTCCCGGAAGTTTAATAGCATTGCCGGAGATGTGGGCTACCGGGTTTATTTATGAAGAGTTGGGCAAGCTCAGTGATGAGATACCTGATCTTCTTGTAGAACTGGAAGAGCTGGCTGCATCTTATAAAATTGTACTTGCTGGTTCGCTTCCATATAAGCAGGAAGAGTCTCTTTTTAATACACTGTTTTTTTCCGGTATGGGCTCGCCTGCTTCCCATGGGATAGCCAAACAGTATCTTTTTTCTTTCTGGAAAGAGGATTTATGGTTCAAAAACGGTAACAGGCCGGCACCTGTCGCTTTACCTGGAGGAGATTGTATTGGCGGATTTGTCTGTTATGATCTTCGGTTTCCCGAAGCTATCAGGCATCAATGTAACCAGGGAGCAGAGATTCTTCTCATGTCTGCTGAGTGGCCTCTGGCGCGCATTGGACAGTGGAAAATCCTGCTTCAGGCACGTGCCATTGAAAATCAGGCCTTTGTGGTGGCAGCGAATGCCTGTGGAAACTGGGATGGCCTGCAGATGGGTGGACATTCCCTGATTATTGCTCCAGACGGTGAGATCCTGGCTGAAGCAGGAGAGGGGCAGGAATCAATGATTGTTCCTTTGAACAGGGAGGTACAAAAAGAATTGCGGGAGCGTTTTAATAGTGTTGCTCCTTCTCCCTGGTCTGTCGAAGATTGTGATAAAATTCTGCCTTTGTATGAGCTTGCTGAAATCGTAGCCAGGCGTAAGAAGACAGGGCAGAAAATTGTTTTTACCAACGGTTGTTTTGATATCATCCATGCAGGACACGTGGACTATCTGCAAAAAGCTAGAAGGCAGGGCGATTTTCTGGTACTTGGATTAAATGATGACAAGTCCATTAGTTCCATTAAAGGGCCGGAACGTCCAATTAACAAAGAGATGCAACGGGCGCGGGTTCTTGCAGCACTTGGTTGTGTGGATGCAATTGTTCTTTTTGGAGAAGATACCCCGATAAATCTTATAACAACGTTATGTCCCGATGTTCTGGTAAAAGGGGCGGATTGGGAAGAGGATGAAATTGTCGGGGCCGCTGAAGTAAAAGCTGATGGCGGTCGGGTAGAGCGAATTTCATTTACCAGTCAGACATCCACGACCACATTAATTGATCAAATCAGGTTAAGCGGAGAAAAGAAACAATAAAAAGCAAGTATTCAACATCAAATATTGAAAAGAAGTCTCTTCATTCAATGTTCGATGTTGAATGTGCGATATTTTTACCCTGGTTACATTGCTCTGTGGTGTAACCAATCCATCGGCGCTCTGCGCCAATACTCACAACACAGAGCGCAACCAGAGATACGTTACACCGCAGGAGCGGTATAACGAGCAACACGCTGAATAGCAACTTTGTTTTTTATATTCGATGTTCAGCGTTCGACGCCTTTTATTCCGTGACCTCAGGCTGTTCTGTATCTCCATCTCCACCTTCATCAACCGGATCTACCAATCCAAAACCCATACGAACTTTCTGGTCAATATCGCTGAACATCTCCGGGTGATCCTGAAGGAATCGTTTGGCATTTTCACGGCCCTGGCCAATACGTTCATCCATGTAAGAGTACCAGGAACCGCTTTTATCTACTATATCCTGTTCCACAGCAAGATCGAGCAGGTCACCGGCTTTTGAAATACCCTCACCATACACAATATCAAATTCTACAATTTTAAAAGGTGGTGCAACTTTATTTTTAACCACTTTGACTTTTGTTCGGTTACCGATAATCTCCTGTCCATCTTTTAACGCACCGATTCTTCGAATATCAAGACGCAGGGAGGAATAGAATTTTAGAGCATTACCACCAGTGGTGGTTTCCGGGTTACCGAACATAACTCCGATTTTCATCCTGATCTGGTTGATGAAAATCAGAACCGTGCTGCTTCGGTTTAGAACCGCGGTGAATTTACGCATGGCCTGTGACATGAGGCGGGCCTGCAGTCCCATGTGGGAGTCTCCCACATTACCGTCAATCTCCGCTTTTGGAGTAAGAGCTGCCACAGAATCAATGACAATGACATCAATTCCACCTGAGCGAATAAGGATTTCTGCAATTTCAAGCGCCTGTTCACCAAAATCGGGTTGCGATATCAGAAGGTTGTCGGTGTCCACTCCCAACCGTTTGGCGTAGGCAGTGTCGAGCGCATGCTCGGCATCGATAAAAGCAGCTGTGCCGCCAATTTTTTGGGATTCTGCCACAACATGCAGGGCCAGGGTGGTTTTTCCCGAAGATTCAGGGCCATAGATTTCGGCAACTCTTCCCTTGGGGAAACCGCCAACTCCAAGGGCAATGTCGAGGCTCAGGCAGCCGGTGGGAATAACCGGGATTTTTTCCAGCTCAACGGTGCCCAGGCGCATGATGGAACCTTTCCCGAATTGCCGTTGAATCTGGCTGATCGCATTGTCAACGCTGCCTTCTTTATCTTTTGCTGCCATATTTTTTCCCCTTTATGGATTTTATTCAGAATTTGATATTTATATTTTTGGTCAATTTTTAACAGATGGTGGACTCGTAAAAAGTCCCCTGCACCATCATTCCCGGAAACTACACCGGACAAGCCCGCGCAGGCGGGAATCCAGAACATGTTGAAATCACTAGATTCCCGCCTACTCGGAGATGACGGAATAGCGAAAAATTTGAGTTTTTACGAATCCATCAACAGATGTCGTCGAATAATATCAAGAGCTGTCTGTGCCGTTAGCTGTTGTATCTCATGTCTGTTGCCGGAAAAGAGAAAATGGAGTGCCTTGGTTCCATTTGCTTCGGCCAGGCCTATAAAAACGGTTCCCACAGGTTTGTCGTCACTTCCGCCACCAGGCCCGGCAATCCCGGTGACGGAAATGGAAATATCCGCACCACTTCTTTCCCGCATTCCCTGAGCCATGGCAATTGCCACTTCCCGACTCACTGCGCCATACTTTTCAAGCAGGCTGTCATTCACTCCAAGATAGGTGGTTTTCATAGAATTAGCATAGGAGGTGACTCCGCCCAGATAGTAGGCTGAACTCCCTGCAACCGATGTCATTAAATGGGAGATTAAACCACCTGTGCAGGATTCTGCCACTGAAAGGAATTTGTTTTCCCTGAGTAGTAAAGCCCCCACCACTGATTCCATGGTTTCGCGATCCTGGCCATAGATTGATAATCCCAGTTTGTCCCGTATGAGGCGACAGCTTTTCCTTGCAAGCAGATCCGTCGTGTTTTCATCCTTGCCGCGAATGGTCATGCTCAGATGGACATCAGGAAATACAGGGTAATAACCAATTTCCACCTCTTCACTAAGGGCGAGTTTTTTTATTTCGCGGTTGATTTCATGCTCATGTTTGCCAAAAATTTTGTAAACCCGTTGGGTACTGGTCAGTTGGTATCCTTTGTACCATGTTGACAGGCGAGGGAGTACCTGTTCAATCAGCAGCGTTCGCATCTGGTGGGGAATTCCGGGAAGGAAGAAAATCGGTTTACCGCCATGGACAAGTTGATAGCCGGCCATTTTTGTTTTTGGGCTTAATGTCTCCGCACCTTCCGGTAACCAGGCGAGTTTTTCAAGGGAAGTGCTCGGCTGGTTGCCGTTGGCATCCAAGTGCTGCCTGATAAGAGAGAGAATCTCCAGGTTTGGCATGGTTGGCCGGTTGAGGGCTTCGGATACTGCTTCGGTTGTGAGATCGTCATCTGTGGGGCCAAGCCCGCCGGTGACCAGCACAAAATCCACTCGTCCCAGTGCCCGCTTTAATGCTTCGCCAATGAGCGTCGGGGTGTCGCCAATGGTATGCATGGCATAAATATCAAAGCCTGCTTCAAAGAGGTGGTGGGCGGCAAAACCACTGGTGGTATTGTTGATTCTTCCAGAGGTTAACTCGTTTCCTATGGCAATAATTTCTCCTAGCATGATCCTGTCTCTACCTGCCTTCCCTGAACTGTATTGTTGTCGATTAGCTCCAGTTGAACAGAGATGACTTTTCCCATCAGACTGTCATCACCGTCAAAGGTCACCGGGATGTAATTATCAGTGAAACCGGTGAGCATGTTTGCACGCGTACGTTTATGTTCCACAAGCACGGGACGTTCCGTCCCCAGGAAACGCGAATAAAATGCCACTTTTTTTTCATCTGCAAGATCGCGTAGTTCTGTCACCCGTTGTTGCCTAACCGCTTTTGGGACTTGATTCTTAAAGTTTGCAGCAGGAGTGCCGGGACGTTTTGAGTAGGGAAAAACATGAAAGTATGTGGCATCAATTTCCTGCAAAAGATTTTTGCTGTTTGCAAATTCTTTTTCTCCTTCTCCCGGAAATCCAACAAGGATGTCGATACCAATGGCAGCGTCTGGAAAAGTATTCATGCATTTTTTAATCACCCTGCGGAATGTTTCCCGATCATAGCCGCGGTGCATGCGACTGAGGATGGTGTCATCGCCACTCTGCAGCGGGATGTGAAAATGGGGCATGAAATTTTTGCAGGACTTCATTGCGTTCAGCAGTTTGTCGGTGATTTCCTGGGGCTCTATGGAGCTTAGTCTGAAACGGATACCGGGATGTGCATTGCAGAGCGCCTGCATCAAGTCGGTAATATCAAGTTTTTCGTCAAGATCTTTGCCGTACATTCCCACATGGATTCCAGTGACTACAATTTCTTTGTGACCTGCATTCTCAAAACGAGCAGTCTGAGCCAAAATCTCTGCTAGAGAAAGGCTCCGACTGGGGCCCCGAGTGTAGGGCACGATGCAGTATGTACAGAAATTTGTGCAACCGTCCTGAACACGAATATAGGCCCGGGTGCGGTCGCCAAATCGACGCATGGGCAGATTGCAGATGTCCTTTTTGTTTAAAATTCGTCCCATGAGCATGGTGAGGTCGCATGGGGTTTCTCGCAGCGCTGTTTCAACCAGCAGATGTTTGTTGCCGTTGCCAACGATGCAGACAGGAGCGTCAATCGTTTCCGCAAGCTCATTCGCTGCCATTTGAGCGTAGCAACCAGTGATGACAACTTTTGCTTTCGGGTGGTGGCGTATGAGTTTACGGATAGCCTGGCGGGACTGGGCTCCGGCTTTTGCTGTGACTGTACAGGTGTTGATCACTACAATGTCAGCATGTTCTCCTGCTTTGGCCATTTGGCAGTCGGCTTCTTCAAAGGTGCAGAGAAAAGAGGCGGATTCGTACTGGTTGACTTTGCAGCCCAGAGTGGTGATGATGATTTTTTTGTTCACTGGATTTCACCGCTGCCAAGAACCAGGCCTTGATCGTAAATCACAGCAAACTGGCCGGGAGTTACAGCCCGTTGCTTTGCAGCAAAAGTAATACGAAAACGATTGTCTGAAATTTGTTCTATTTCGGCCTTTTGGCCCCGGTGGCCAAAACGGATACGAACCCGGTATTCACGATCAGGATCCGGATGTCTGTCGCAGTGCCATAAAA
>JAOZQU010000078.1:0-2489 GCA_029932055.1 Desulfocapsa sp. | reverse complement strand
CCATGTTTTTCTACAAAATCGTAGACTTTATCTTTCGTCATTTCTCCCAGTGGAAACTCCACTCGTGCAAGTTGCTGCTGGGTCAATCTGGCAAGAAAATATGATTGGTCTTTTGTCTCATCATTTCCCTGCTGCAACAGCAAACAGCCATCGTCATTTATGAGGTTTGTGTAATGGCCGGTTGCAACACGATCCATGCCCTGATCCAGGATGGCGTCCATGAACAGGCCAAATTTTATTTCATGGTTGCAGATCATGCAGGGGTTTGGGGTGCGTCCATTTTGATAGGACAAAGCAAAATAATCGAGGACTGTCTTTTCAAAGTCTGCCTGTAGATCGATTATTTGAAGGGGGATATTGCACCGGTTTGTAATTTCTTTGACACGGTTAATCTGTTGATGAAGATCAGGTTGGGCAAGCTGCATGAAAAAAGCGTGGATATCATATTTCTTTTGTAAAAGTAATGCACAGGCAGTGGAGTCGACTCCTCCGCTCATTGCTATGCCAACTTTTGTTTTTCCCACCTGCCCCTTGATTTACCAGTCAGCCTGCTGTATGGATTTCATACCTTTAATCAGTCTTCAATAACTATATATCAACACATTATACTAGTGCAAAATGAACAAAAAAGAAAGTAACAAAGCATTCGTTCCAGCCATCCCCGAGCTCCTTGCTCCAGCAGGAAATTTTGAGAAAATGGTGACTGCAATTCATTATGGTGCCGATGCTGTGTATATGGGTGGAAAGCAATTCAGTTTGCGGGCAAAGGCAGGGAATTTCAGTGATGAGGCAATGGTTGAAGCGGTGAAATATGCCCACGAATATGGCGTTAAGGTTTATGTGACCATTAATATTCTTGCTCATAATCGTGATTTTTCCGGTCTTGACAACTATCTGATGCAGCTTCAAAAAGCAGAGGTTGACGCTCTGATTATTTCTGATCCCGGAATCCTGCGACGGGCACGAAAATGTGTGCCGGAAATACCTGTGCACCTTTCCACTCAGGCCAATGTCACCAATACAGAGGCAGCAAGATTTTGGTTTGAGCAAGGAGTCAGTCGTCTCAATCTTGCACGGGAGTTGTCTCTTGAAGAGATTCAGGAGGTAAGAGGAAATGTGCGTGGAGAGATAGAAATTTTTGTCCATGGCGCTCTTTGTATCTCTTATTCCGGTCGTTGTATGCTTTCAAATTATATGACGGGAAGAGATGCCAATCAGGGAGCTTGCGCACATCCATGCCGTTATAGTTACAAACTGATAGAAGAAAAACGTCCCGGAGAATATTTTCCTGTGGAGGAAGACGAACGGGGCACATATATTTTTAATTCAAAAGATCTCTGCCTGCTGGAAGGGCTGCCGGAACTTGTGGCAAGCGGGGCTGATTCTCTGAAAATTGAAGGGCGGATGAAATCCATTTTTTATGTTGGTGGAGTGACGCGAATATATCGGGCAGCCCTTGATTATTTACGGGATTTGCCGGCAGAGGCCTGGGAGAAGCCTGCAGATATTATATTGCCACCAATTTTCAGCAAAGAAATTGCAAAGACGGGTACCCGCGGTACAAGTGAGAATTTTTTCAGGCAGGCTCCCGGCAGTTCAGATATGATTTACACAAGCTCCAGAGTTCAAATGAAAGCTGAGCCGGTGGCTGTGATTAGAAAGGAAGGTGATGTACCTCTGGTTGAGGCCAGAAATGTGCTGGAAACAGGAAATTTGGTTGAATATATGTTGCCTGGGATTGAATGTATCCCATGTACGGTTATTCGTATGCAAACAGAAAAGGGTGAGGAAACAGATCGTGCTAATCCTGGAAACCGGGTTTTTCTGTATACGGAGCCAACATTAGGTCAAGGCAGGTTGAACGGGATTTTACGTAGAACATTGCAGGATCGAGCAGAAACGTGAGGAGATTAGTAGCTATTCAGCGTGTTGCTGTTAAGGCATATTATTTCACATAGCATGTCATTCCCGGAAACTACCCCGGACAAGCCCGGGTGTAGTTGTCGGAAATGACGGATTTTATGAAGTTTTAGTCAAGAAAATACGAAATCCAGTGTCTGCAAAATTACGCTGAAGAGTTACGAAATACGCAGAGTTTTTCTGGAAGAAAATGGCTACTGGTGTTATACAATTATAAAAATCGGTGGTGAATAAGTAAAATAATGGGGCGGGAAAGCCACGGATCCATCAGAAGGATCCTCTGCAGAGAGGCCTTAAAAAAGCTCCCGCATGAAAAATTTTCAGGGATGATCTACTGAAAAAATAACAACGTTGTCTTTTAGTATTTTCCTCTATAGCAGTTTATCAAATTAATTGATGGAATAACCCATCAAAAAACTTTTTTGAAAAGGAGATAACATGAAAAAGGTAATGATTGTAGCGTGCGGATCTTACATGGATAGCGGATACGGTTGTCCTGGTGAATGGCGTTGTTTGAAAGCAGCAGCCATGGGAGATGGCACATTTGAGGAGGAGTCTCAGGTTATTTC
>JAOZQU010000077.1 GCA_029932055.1 Desulfocapsa sp. | reverse complement strand
ATCAGGAGCTTCATTACTGCAAAACATTAGAAAATGAAATCAATTAATAAAAAACCAAAAATACTCGCGTTATTGCAACTCCCCCCACCTATTCATGGCGCCTCTATGATGAATCAGGCTGTTATCAAATCACCAGCAATAACAGATTCTTTTGCTATAACTTGCCTACCTTTGCAATTTGCATCATCTGTCGGTGATATATCCTCTCTACGATTAAGTAAATTTATTAAAGTTATAGAAATTTCGTTACGATTGGTCAAAGCATTAACTACAAATCGATATGCTTTTGTTTATTTCACGTTGTCACCAGTTGGTTTTGCCTTTTACAGAGATCTCTTATTTGTTTCAATTTTAAAACTATTCCGAACAAAAATTCTATATCATATGCATGGTAAAGGCATTAAAAGAAATGCCAATACAAGCAAGATAAAAAAATTACTTTATCAATTTGCCTTTAAAAACACTTTTGTAATTGTTCTTGCACCAATTTTGAGAAAAGATATTGAAACCGTTTATGCTGGCCTACCATTTATTGTAAACAATGGTATAACACCACTAACCAGACCATACCCTTCACCTAAAACCAAAACCAAAACCAAAACCAAAACGGATGTTATTCAAATCCTCTACCTTTCAAATCTTAAAACAAACAAAGGCATTTTAATTTTACTTGAAAGCTTAGTTATGCTCCGTAACAACAACCTTACTTTCAAGACACAGATTGTTGGGAATGACGGAGAACTTACAAGCTCAGAATTAAAAAAGATAATAAAGAAAATGGGTTTGGCCTCATTTGTATCAGTGCTGGGACCCAAATACGATACTGCCAAAAATGAAATATTAAATTCCTGTGATATTTTTTGTTTCCCAACTTTTAACGATGCTTTTCCTCTTGTTCTTCTAGAAGCAATGCAATTTGGCAAACCTATTGTATCAACTTTTGAAGGAGCAATTGCAGATATCGTTAATAATGGAGAGACTGGATTACTTGTTCCACAAAAGGATTGCACTGCGCTGGCTGAGGCATTACAGAAACTCATTTTAGACGAAAAGTTACGAAATATGATGGAAAACCGCGCGCTAGAAAAATTTTCCAACCAATATACTTTACATCACTTTGAAGAAAACATTTGTGCTGTCTTTAATAACATTACAAAAAAATCAAACACAACATTACAATGAAACAAGTAACCCAAACCCTAAAAACAGGCGCTGTAGAAATCAACAACGTACCAATCCCCACTCTCTCCGATAAATTTGTTCTTGTTCAAAACATTGCCTCTGTTATCAGTGCAGGAACCGAAAAAACCAAGATTGATATGGGCAAGAAAAGCCTTTTACAAAAGGCAAAGGCCCGTCCGGATCTTGTAAAACAGGTTTTAAAAAAAATCCAAACTGAAGGATTAGCCAAAACATGGCAGACTGTCCAGGCAAGACTTGACTCCCCAAGTCCACTCGGTTACAGCTGTGCTGGAAAGGTTGTTGCCGTTGGAGGCTTAGTAGAAGGAATGTCGCCTGGAGACATTGTTGCTTGTGCAGGAGCTGGGTACGCCAACCACGCTGAACTTATTACTGTACCACGCAACCTTGTCATTAAAGTACCGCCTGGTGTCAATGTCGAGGATGCTTCCTTTACAACCATGGGGGCAATTGCCATGCAGGGAGTCCGGCTGGCACAGCCCTTACTTGGCGAAACATTCCTTGTTTTGGGGCTTGGCTTAATCGGTCAACTCACTGTGCAATTACTACAGGCAAATGGCTGTCGGGTTGTAGGGACTGATCTTGATAATAGTCTTGTTGATTTAGCTGAAAAGTTTGGAGTAACAGGTATCATGCCAAACGACAATGTATCCAGAATTTGTGCCGACTTAACCGGAGGCCATGGTGTTGATGGAGCAATTATTTGTGCAGGTACTAACAGTAATGGGCCGATAGAATTATGTGGTGAAGTAACCCGCAATAAGGGACGAGTAGTAGTGGTTGGCGCTGTAAGAATGGATATCCCGCGAGAACCTTATTTTAAGAAAGAAATCAGTATTGTTATTTCAAAATCTTATGGTCCTGGCCGATACGATCCTCTTTACGAGGAAGGAGGTAACGACTATCCCATTGGCTATGTTCGTTTTACTGAACAGCGAAATATGGAGAGTTTTCTTGAATTACTTGCTGCAGATAAACTTGATATTCAAAGCTTGATCACTCACCGTTTCACACTAGATCAGGCTCCAGAGGCATACAATCTTATAGAAGGAAAAAAGACAGAGCCATACCTTGGAATCATACTTAAATATGATAATCCTTCCATTAGGAAGCATAAGCAAGAAAAAAGAATAGAAGTATCCCCTCGAAAAATTAATAAAGACAAGTCAGGCATCTCTTTTTTTGGTGCTGGTAATTACGCTACAGCAAGCTTATTACCACCATTGAACGATATGAATACACTTGAATTTCGCGGTTTGGTTACAGCAAGTGGCAGAACTGCTCAAGGGGTGGCCAAACAATTCGGCTTTTCTTTTTGTGCTGATAATTTCAAGGAATTACTTACCGACGATACCGATATTGTAATGATAACAACTCGTCATGACTCTCATGCAAGCTCGGTAACTGCAGCACTGCAAGCCAACAAACATGTGTATGTTGAAAAGCCACTGGCTATGTCGGCGGATGAATTAGCAGAAATCCAGCTTGCCTGGCAACAAAGCAACGGTGTTCAGTTAATGACTGGTTATAATCGCCGTTTTGCTCCTCTTACCCATGATCTGATTCAATTTTTCTCCGGGGTTCAAAGCCCCTTGGTTGTTAATATTCGCATCAATGCGGGATCTATTCCTGATAATCATTGGATTCAAGATCCTATAATTGGTGGCGGGCGAATTATTGGTGAATGTTGTCACTTTATTGACCTTGCATCAGCCTTAACCCATTCTCTTCCAGTTTCAGTCTATACCACAGGAACTACGAAGAAGAACAAATCTATTCTATTAAATGATAACGTAAGTATCAATTTGCATATGGAAAACGGGAGTATCGCCAACATCATTTATACTGCAGATGGCTCCAAATCTATGGCAAAAGAATATATAGAAGTTTTTGGTGGTGGCCGTTCTGCTATTCTTGATGATTTCAAGAAAGCCCTTTTCTTTGAAGGCGACACAAAGATGAGCAAGAAAAAACTTCGCGGCCAGGACAAAGGACAAAAGGCCATGCTTAATGCCTGGATAGAGGGGCTACGTAATGGCACCCCTTGCCTAAGTTATGACAGCCAGATACGAACAGCACTGGCAACCATCATGGCTGTGGAAAGCATGACCATTGATACTGTTATGCTGATCGATCCAGCCGTTATGGTCAGCAACATCGCCACCAGTTAATTTAGAATGAATACAGAACAACTTCTACAGCAATGTAGAGAAATTGTGCTCAACATGATTGTCCATCGAGCTTATCGGGCAAGTACGGATTCTATAATTAAAATACATGCCCACCGAATAGAATTCTTTAATCCTGGGGCTTAACTTCTGAACTCAGCTTGGAGGATATTCTCTCGGGCAATAGTCCTTCCATCCCAAGAAATAAACAAATCGCCACGATTTTTAAAGCAGCTGGAATTATAGAAAAATATGGAATTTCATTTAGTGCACTCATCCCTGAAATCACTCTCTGAATACTGCATGAAGACAGAGTACAAAGGTTGGGATCTGTTTGACGGTCTGAATGCAAAAGTATTCAGGGCCACACCTTTTTATAACAGTAAACTCTTACGTCTTGCCTGGATTCAGTTTTTCAAGCGATCACCTGTTAACCTGCGACACATTGCACTCGTTCCCAAGGGATACAACGCGAAAGGGCTAGCCTTATTTGCAGCTGGGCTGTTACTGCAGGGAAAAATTCAAGAGAGCGGCGCATTATATAAGCAACTGAAAGGCATGATCTGCTCTGGGTATGATGGAATTTCATGGGGCTACAATTTTGATTGGGAAGCTCGTGCTTTTTTTGTACCGCAGGGAAAACCTAATCTTGTAACCACTGTTTTTGTCGCAAACAGTTTTCTGGATTATTTCGATACGACAGGGGATGAAGAAGCCTTGTTATTAGCTCAAAAGGCCTGCGATTTTCTGCTCTCCCATTTGCTTTTGTTTGAAAATAACAAATCGCTCTGTTTGGGATATATCCCTAAAGAAAAGACTCGTGTTCATAATGCAAACATGCTGGGTGCAGCGCTTTTGGCGCGAGTTTATGCTCAGACTCAAGACGAGTTTTTATTAGAGAAATCCCGTAAAGCCATGGAATATTCAGTTGAAGGATTAAAAGATGATTTCTCCTGGCCGTACGGTGAACGCCACCATCATCAATTTATTGATAATTTCCATACAGGTTTTAATCTGGTTGCGTTACATGACTGGATGAAAAACACAGGTGAATTGCGGTGGAAAGAACAACTCGAAGGAGCATATCACTACTTTTTAGAATCATTCTGGTTAGAAGATGGCTGCCCGAAATATTATAATAATTCATTATACCCCATCGACATTCATTGTTCAGCTCAAGGGATCTTGACGTGCTTGAAACTGCAGGAACTCGACAAAAAAAGTCATGAGATGGCAAAAACAATTGCATGTTGGGCAATTGCCAACATGCAAGATAGGGATGGTTTCTTTTACTATCAAAAAACAAAGTGGTTTACAAATAAGATTCCGTACATTCGTTGGTCACAGGCATGGATGTTTCTGGCCTTGTCTACTTTAATCAAGCATGAGACAAACTACACGGATGAAACGAAAACAATTTCTTAAAGGATTAATGTATCAAAACAACTTACAAACAACATTCTTTTTTGCTCCCTTGTAAAATACAAGGCATCGCCTCTGGAATTATGCTTGGAAGTGGTTTCTGATAGTATGTTGACTACTTCTGATGTTATATGGTGCCTCTCAATTCCACTCTGGAATACATTCGAAAAACATGGTATTCTAAGTTGATATCATAACAATATCATACGGAGGTAGCAAAATGGCAAATGTAAGCTTACGCGGCATTGATGAGCATATTAAAAAACTCCTCAAAACTGAAGCTACTAAACAAGGTACCAGTGTCAATGGACTCATCCTTAGTTACATACATAAAGGTATTGGAACAACCCCGACCAGTCACAGTGAGCATCATGAACTTGACAGCTTGGCTGGCACATGGAGTGATGGTGAAAATGAAGAATTTTTAGATACAATTCGGCATTTCGAACAAATTGATGAAGAAATGTGGAAATGAAAAAAATACTCATTGATACAAATGCTTATGCAGCATTTAAAAATGGTAATCAAGAAGCAGTTGAAATCCTTAGAATGGTAGAGCAAATCGGCATCAGTTCTATTGTCATGGGTGAATTGCTAGCTGGGTTTATCATTGGAAGCAAAGAAGAAAGAAACAGAAAAGAGCTTAGCACCTTTCTTTGCTCACCACGAATAACCTTTCCTGTAATAAATAACGAAACATCAGAATATTATGCCCGATTATTTCACCAGCTCAGACGAAAAGGCCAACCAATTCCGAGCAATGATCTTTGGATAGCCGCCACTGCTATACAATATGGTTACACTGTTTTTACGTACGACAAACATTTTTCAAATATTGATAATTTGATAACATGTCATTCTCCGGCACAGCTGTTTCCATAACAATACTCCTTCTGCAAAATCGAATGCCTACTGCATTCCTCGAGAGTTGGCAATTAAACAAAGCTACCCCATTTCTGACTACCCGCTAAAAGCACTCAGGTATGACTGACACTACCACAACTAAGACCCATTATTTCCGCAATCCTTTAGCAGGATGTAGACGACAGCAGGAGACTCTCCTCAAAAAGAACATTTTATAATTTAATTAAAATTGAACTTGATTGAGTACTTACGAATGGAACTACACGGATGAAACGAATACAATTTCTGGGTACTGAAATGGATGTAAGCTCAATGGCAGCGACCGTTGAAAAAATTAAGCACTCTATCAATGCACAGCACTTTACCCAGCATGTTGTTGTGAATGTTGCCAAACTCATCAACATGCGATCAGATGAGGGATTGCGTGACTCGGTTGAAGCATGTGACATCATAAATATTGATGGTATGGGAGTTGTGTGGGGGGCAAGATTCATTGGCCATGATGTCCCTGAAAAAGTTTCTGGTATTGATCTGTTCCATGAACTACTGGCGCTCTCATCAAGGCGAGGTTATCCCGTATTTTTTCTTGGAGCAAAACAGGAAATTGTAGAGAAGGCTGTTGATGTTCTGCAGAAAAAATATAATCAGCTTATAATTGCCGGATTTCATCATGGCTATTTCTGGGATGATGAAAGTACTGTAGTTAATAAAATCCACGAATCCGGTGCCCGTTTATTGTTTGTTGCCATTACATCCCCGAAAAAAGAAAATTTCATCAATCAATGGAAGGATCAACTAGGTGTTGATTTTGTGATGGGCGTCGGGGGAACTTTTGATGTTGTTGCCGGTAAAGTGAAACGTGCTCCAAAATGGATGCAAAATGCAGGTCTGGAGTGGTTTTATCGAGTGATTCAAGAACCAGGACGAATGTGGAAGCGCTATCTCCTGACAAATTCGAAATTTGCATGGCTTTTGCTGAAAGAAAAATTCCGAAAACAATAGGTAAAACATGATGAAAAAAACATGTGTGCCTGGTTTAGGATATGTCGGTCTTCCCACATTAAGTTTACTTGCTAACAAAGGCTTTGGTGTTGATGGTGGCGTGTATATTGTATACCTGTGGTATTTGGCGATAAGATAGGACAATTGTAGATGCGCAATGAAAATGAGCTCATACTCCTTTGCTCCTGTTTCACTCTTGCCAATGAAGAACAGAAGAGAATCGACCACTTACTCTCCTCACAGCTTGACTGGGAATATATTACCCAATTTGTGATTCGGCATAATATTGTCAACCTTGCATATCGGAATATTCAAAATGCTTCCGTAGCTATTTCTCCTGAGACTTCACAACTCCTTCGCAATGTTGTCCTGCAAAATAATGCCCGTTCACTTTTCCAGACGGGGTTTCTATTAAAGCTTCTGAAGTTATTTGAAAAAGAATCCATTGTTGTGATTCCCTTCAAAGGGCCTGCCCTTTCGCAGATATTATACAATAATCCAGCTGTCCGTTCTTATAGTGACCTTGACATTTTGGTCAAAATTACGGATATCACCTGTGCTTCCCGTCTTCTTGTACAACAGGGCTTTGTTCCTGAAATTGAACTAACGGAAAGAGCCCTCGCCGCTTATGTGCAAACAGAAGATGATATCACATTTCACAATCCGAAATCAAATCTTATTGTTGAATTACATTGGGAGATTAGCGGTCAATACTTGCGATATCCACTAGGGTTTGATTGTTTCCGGGAAAATTTACAAAAAGTTGAAATAGCAGGCCAAACAGTGTACAGCTTTTCAACAGAAGACCTTCTTTTTTACCTGTGTGTGCATGGCAATAAACATATGTGGTCACGCCTTGAATGGCTCTGTTGTGTTGCTGAATTAATCAAATGTCACGATGATATAAACTGGAGAAAGGTTTTTGATCGTGCGAATGAATTTCAATGCGTAAGAATGGTTTCCTTTAGCCTGATACTGGTTTCTAAATTATTGAACACGAAGTTACCTGCACATGTAACGGAGAGACTACTTGATAACAGGCAGATGACTCAATTAAGGTGTACGGTCGAAAATAATCTTTTCTCAGTAGATCAAACACAATTAGATGAGGAAAAACGATTCTCCCGTTTTCATTTACAAAATAGAGACTCATGGCAAGACCGCTTACACTACTGTTGCAGACTTCTCTTCCAACCAACATATCAAGAGTGGCATACATGGTCACTGCCTGGCCACCTTTCTTTTCTATATTTTTTCCTTCGCCCGTTACGACTAGGCTGGGAATTTTTAAAAAATACACGAAAAAAATCTGTAAGGCACTAATCAGTAACATGCTTTTCAGCAAACTGAGCCATCAATTCATGGATATTATAGGGTGGTCGCACCTTGAAATAGTGATCAACGACAGAATGACCAATCTCATGGGCAAGAACACGAAGGCTGGTATCATCTGCTGAAATATAAATTGTTTTTTCAGAAAGCGAATAATAGGCTATGTGGGTGACACGTTTACCATATTTATTCCTGTAAATACGTGCCACATCATCCCTGTCCGGCAAGATCACCAGACGAATATGGTATTTATCAGGAAACATATCGAGTACAATTTGAACCTTTTCAATAACAATATCTACTTTGGCCAGCACCTCATCGGCAACAGTAAGCACATTTTTCTTTCGCATTGAATGACTGAGATTTCTGTTCATGCGCAAGTTATCATGAAATTCCCGTAACACCTGTTTATCCGCAAACAAAAGAGTGACATATCTGCTTTTCTGTTCCCGTGCCTGTACAGTACCGACTGCACAAGGCAGCCAGAGCAAAAGCACCAGAACTGAAAGATAAACATTACTCATCGAGCAGTTGATAGGTTCCGGCAATCTCCTGAACAGCCTGATTTTGCCTGGCAATAGAGTTATGAATAGAAACGCAATCTTCAGGGCTGATTCTTGCTGGATCGATAGAAGAGAACTGCGTTAAAAGATCCTCAATATTTTGTGACAGCTTTCTTATTTTCCCAATATTTCCAGACAATTCCTGGTTAAACTGATTCAATTTTGCAGCCAGTTCTTTTCCCTCATCTTTTTCCCGTAGATAAATAACATCATCGAGCTGTCCGCCGATCATATTATCTACAGCTCGTTCCAGGCGAAACATCGGGCCTGCCAGTCTATGAGTAATAAACGTCGCACCAACCACGACAATAGCACTACTTACAACAATGGAAATCCAGTTCGCTGTAATCATCTGTTTCAGCAACATCAGCGGTGTCGCCCCTATCTGCAGATCATTATTCTGGTACACCACGGTCATGCTATTGGCAGATAAAAGGGTAAGCATGATCGCAAAAACAAAACAACCGGCCACCATGAAAAGGAAATATCCGAGAATCAGCTTTCCCTGGAAATTCTTTTTAATAAAATAATTTCTACGTTTATAACTGGTTTTAGTCATTCTTCTCCGCCTCATCATATACAACGATAGACGCCTTTTTGCGCAAGCTGTTTATCCAGCGATCAATCTTCATACTTCTCTGATAATTACCAAGGAGTTCACGAACCCTACTTCGATCATATGCCACAGTTCCAACCGCCTCTACATTTTTCTTTTTGTCCAGACGAATAAGACTGACTTCTGTTCCGGTATCAAACTGGCTTATGCTTTCACCAGGCTTCAGGGTTGCGAGTACTACACGAAGAGATTCTGACAAATCATCAAAAAGCACTTTATTTTGTTGGCCCTGTTCTTCCAGCGGCTGCCCCTTTTCTACAGGAATACGGGTAAAGATAAAAATCTTACCGGAACAGGATAGATAACGGTCAATATCCGCCTCACTTACATCAACTGTAACTGTTGCCAGTTGGCGATCGGTGAGAACCTTAATAAGAGACTGCTCATAATAATCTTTCAATGCCTTGCTAAAATTATCTTCCTTATCAATACCAACACGTTGAGCTTCATTGATAAGGATTTGTCGAGTCACAACAGAATCAACACGATCCTCTTTACTCTCTCCATGATATCCCAACTTTCGACCCTGATCGTTGAGCTGTTCATGGGTCATGGAATGACCATTAATACGAAGTGCGACATCCTGAGAGTTCACTGGATCTGAAGGCCAGAGATAGTATAATGTAAGCACTGAAATGAGGACAACAAAAGCAAGAATAGTAAACAGGTATTTCATTATTTTCCCTTGACAAGACGTAAAATAGATTATGTAACTATAATAAGACTGCAAATCCCAAGACAAATGCAAGATAATAATTTTCACAAATTGAGTATTTGTACCTATGTACTCTTATATTCAGAGATGTTATAATAGTTTGTTTTGTTAGATTTTTCTAAAATATTTCGAGTTTTTCTCAACTTTCTTTACATTAACAGTAAGAACACTCCTGCCCACGTTACTAAGGTCATACTATGAAAATTAAAAAAGCCATTTTCCCTGTAGCTGGGCTTGGTACCCGGTTCCTCCCTGCAACTAAAGCCATGCCTAAAGAAATGCTGCCCGTGGTGGATAAACCTTTGATCCAATATGCCGTTGAAGAAGCCCTGGCATCCGGTATCGAACATTTGATCTTTGTGACCGGCGGAGGAAAAAGCGCACTGGAAAATCACTTTGACCGTTCCTTTCAGTTGGAAGAGACCCTCAGACAGCGAAAAAAAATGGAACAGTTGAAAGAGATTGAATCGCTTGTTCCCAAATCAGGTACCATTATTTACACTAGACAGAGCGAACCGCTTGGTCTTGGCCATGCTATCTGGTGTGCAAGAGATATTGTGGGTGACGAACCCTTTGCAGTGCTGCTCGCCGACGATCTAATCAAAAGCGAGACACCTGTACTCCATCAAATGGTCAAAGAATTTGATCGGATACGGGCATCCACTGTGGCGGTAATAGAAGTACCAAAAGAAGAAACATCAAAATATGGCATACTCGACGCTGAAGACCCATCCGAAAAAACTTTTCGGGTACGTGGTATGATTGAAAAACCACCTGCAGACGAGGCACCATCCAACATGGCAGTAATTGGCAGATACATCCTCACTCCCCGGATTTTTGACATTCTTGGTAAGCAGCAAAAAGGTGCCGGTGGTGAAATCCAGCTCACAGATGCCATGTCACAACTCCTGACAGAACAACCAATCTTTGGCTATCGTTTTGAGGGTACCCGTTTTGATTGTGGTGATAAGGCTGGATTTCAAATGGCTAATTTGGCATTTGCCCTTGAGCATCCGGAAATTAAGGATACGTTACTTCCTTACTTGAAAAAGATGTTTTGTTAGATGACCGACTCCCCTCTGTGGTAAAAGGGAAGTAAGCCAGAGCTCATCGGCTAAACTAGATCATTACGGAATAAGTAATGACCATTTCACACTTCAACCTAAAAATTCTTAACTTCTTGTTAATATTACATGAAATCGCCCAATGTTATCAGGCAGCGTGAAGCTGTCAGTCGTCCTCGCCGAGAAACCTTAAACGGTCACATGAGTATTAATCTCTGGTTCACAGGACTTTCCGGTTCCGGAAAATCAACCCTGGCCCATGCTGTTGAAGAACGTTTACACCTCATGGGATGTAGAACCTATGTTTTTGACGGTGATAATGTACGACATGGATTATGTGGCGACCTTGGTTTCAGCTTAAAAGATCGTAGTGAAAACATGCGCCGTATTGCTGAAATGGTGAACCTTTTCCTTGATTCCGGGATTATCTCACTCACAGCTTTTATTTCTCCCCTGAAAGCTGATCGTGAGATGGTTAAAGAGATTATCGGCTCCGAAAACCTTATTGAAGTTTTTTGCAACTGCCCCCTGGAAATCTGTGAAGAACGTGACGTCAAAGGATTGTACAAAAAGGCTCGGGCAGGAGAGATTAAAAATTATACTGGAATATCTTCACCTTACGAATCTCCCAAAAACCCGGACATTGAACTTGATACCGGGACGCGCCCCTTACGTGACTGTGTAAATGACCTTATTGAAGAACTGCGCGAAAGGGGAATTATTCTTAAATAAAACATCCCAAATCTCCATGTGACTCCAACAGAAAGTAAGGAATAGTACTTTAAATTGAAAGTCGCTTAACAAATTAGCCACTTTTACTTGAATACGTCATAATGATGGACTACAAAAATATCTAAGAAGGCTGTCCGTGAATAGTCACTTCTTCTCAGATCGAGTCATTTTGAAAAATACGTGCAGGTGCCCCGCAGGAATCACTCAAACTACGAGTACAAGTACCCTTGGGATACATACAGTTTATCTGCCGAGCATTATTTTCTTCAAAACGACGAAGAATTAAGGAGAAAGGGCACTCTCGAACAGCCTCACAGGAAAAAACGTATCACATCTTATTAATGGCTTCAAAAGGAGACGATTATGAAAAAAGTCCTGCTCGTATTGCTTACCCTTCTGTTCCTGACAGTGAATGTGGCTCTGGCTGCAATCAATATCAACAAGGCAGATAAAGAGACACTGGCCACCCTCACTGGAATAGGTGATGTCAAAGCTGAAGCAATTATAGAATATCGTAAGGATCATCCATTTAAAAATGTCGAAGACCTGCAAAATGTAAAAGGCATTGGACCGAAAATTTACAACAAAATCTCCAAAGAAATCACGACTAAATAATTCTTTCTTGCAAAAACACCTCTTGCCTCTTTTTCCTCAATGAAAAGAGGCTTTTCTTTGCCTGGCACCTCCTCCCAAATGGCATCACCGCCTATTTACATCTAACCCGTAGTCACGTATAGTTACAATAAATGTTTTCCTGCTCAAAACAAACTACCTCTACAATTGTATGCTTCCAGCAATCGAACTCCATAATATCTCAAAAACCTTCACTGAACGAAATTGGAAAACTTTTCTGTTTCGTAAACCACATTACACAAAAGCACTGGATCACATTTCCCTGACAGTAAAACAAGGGGAAGTCATGGGACTACTCGGGCCAAATGGGGCCGGCAAAACAACACTGATCAAAATTCTTGCAACCCTTATTTCGCCTGACAATGGAACAGGTGTCGCCGCCGGCTATTCCCTTACCGAACAAACATTAAACATTCGCAAGAAAATTGGACTGGTCGGCACTAACGATCGAACCTTTTACTGGCGGCTCACAGGACGAGAAAACCTGGATTTTTTTGCTACACTCTACAATCTGACCGGTTCTATTAAAAAAAAACGCATCGAACAGGTTCTTGAGTTGACAGCAATGGAGAAAAAAGCTGATTTCCGATTTATGGAGTACTCATCCGGACAAAAACAACGACTTTCCATTGCAAGGGCCTTACTCTCACAACCGGACATCCTTCTCCTGGATGAAGCAACCACAAGCCTTGATCCAATTGCGAAAAGAAAACTTCTTGATTTTACAAGAAACACGCTTGTCCAAAAAGAACAGAAAACTATTATCTGGTGTACCCACAACCTGCATGAAGCCAATGAAATTTGCGATCGATTAACCATCCTTCATGAGGGCCGGATTCTTCACAGTGGGTCAAAACTATTTATCAAATCACTTATTAATAAGGAAACACCTTACTCTTTAACTGTTGACACACTCCATCATGCACTAAAAAAACAGACCGACTTTCAACTGGTCAGTACAGATGCATCCGAATCAATAACCTGCCACATTTCGATTAAGCATGAAAACATCCCCACCCTTATTCACAATCTTACAAATGATGGCGTAAAGATTTATGAATGTAGACAACTTACCCAATCACTTGAGGCAGCCTTTAGAAGGCTCATCGCAAATCAGCCCCAAAGTCGACACAATGGCTATTAACAGAACCCTTTTTGCAAAACCCATTGCTTTTCTGAAACGTGACTTTAAAATTGCAGCTAGCTACCGGCTACAATTTGTCATACAGAGCTTTAATATTTTTTTGACCACATTTTCTTTCTTCCTGGTCTCTAAAATGTTTGATAAACAACATATCACACTCCTCGAACCGTATGGTGGTGATTACTTTTCCTTTGTCCTGATCGGCATCGCCCTAACCGACTATCTCACTGTCTCCACCGATACTTTTGCTACGGAAATGCGCAATGCACAAATAGTTGGAACCTTAGAGGCTCTTATAGTTACCCCGACATCTATTAACACCATTCTATTTTCTTCTTTTGTATACAAATTGCTTTCCAGCAGTCTCCGCACACTTTTTTATTTTTTACTGGGAATTTTTATTTTTGGCGTCAAACTACAAGACATAAACGTGTTTCTGTTACTTCTCACATTCCTTCTAACTTTGCTACCGTTTGTGGGCCTGGGCCTGCTATCAGCGGCATTCATAATCGTTTTCAAACAAGGCAGTCCTGTTTCCATGGTCATGGCTATAAGTTCCGGCCTTCTCAGTGGAGTACTCTACCCTGTAGCAGTGCTTCCCTCCTGGCTAAAACCTGTTTCAGTCATGCTTCCAGTCACACATGGTCTCGAAGCCATTCGTCAAATACTTTTACAAGGTGCCACATTCACCGAGATAGATACACGCCTCTATTGCCTTTTTATTTTTTCAATAAGTTTTATGGCAATAGGAATATATGCGATTAACAAAGCGCTACAAGTTGCTAGCCGAGAAGGATCATTGCTGCATTATTGAACAGCGTTTATCATTTATTTCTCACAAGTTACATCGCTTTCAACAAAGCCCCCACGTCAACAAATCGATATTCATTCTTGATCATTTCCACAAACAATGCTATTATAATCAGATGCATTTATTGTTCAATGAACAGAAAGGAACCCGGTTCAACCGGAAACAATTCAGTTCACTGGATAAAGGCCTTATCAGAATATGTTCTAAAAAAAACCAGGGTACTCTTTTTAGTGCCCCCCTTGAGGGCATAGCCGTCAGGCTAAGAGATTTGCCTTGTCTGTAAATAGTTTTTAACTAAATGAAGTGATGGCACAAAATGACGAATTCAAAACATTA
>JAOZQU010000076.1 GCA_029932055.1 Desulfocapsa sp. | reverse complement strand
AGCCAACTTCTCGATGAGTACCATATGTGCGGCCGTGAATCTGTCCCGATATTCTACCGGGATTTCTTTTTCTATGACTTCCTGTCCAAGTGATTCTTCGTCAAAGGCGTACATCTTACCTTCGATCAGGTCAATCACACCTTCAAATTCGGACTCTTTTCCGACAGGAATCTGGATAACGACAGGGTTAGTTCCAAGTCGTTCTTCCATCATTGTTACAACACGATCAAAGTCTGCTCCAACTCGATCCATCTTATTGATGAATGCGATTCGGGGTATTGCATATTTTTCAGCCTGTCTCCAAACTGTTTCCGATTGTGGCTCCACCCCTCCTACGGCACAAAAAACGGCTACTGCGCCATCCAGAACCCTAAGGCTTCGTTCCACCTCAACCGTAAAATCAACATGACCGGGTGTATCAATAATATTAATTCTTTTGGACTTCCAGGTACAACTGGTTGCAGCAGAGGTGATTGTTATTCCTCGTTCCTGCTCCTGTTCCATCCAATCCATGACAGCAGCACCATCATGAACTTCGCCGATCTTATATGATCGGCCGGTGTAATATAATATTCGTTCTGTTGTTGTGGTCTTACCGGCATCAATATGGGCCATAATGCCGATATTGCGAACCCCGGAAAGATCTTTTTTATCAGCCATCAGCTAACCTCTATACAGACAAGCTTTTCAGCTGACGCAACAAAACAATTAAAGACGTCCCTCGTCTATCCCTTACCAGCGATAGTGAGCAAAGGCCTTGTTTGCCTCAGCCATACGATGGGTATCATCGCGTTTTTTAACAGCAGCTCCACGATCGTTATACGCATCAAGAAGTTCTGCAGCAAGTTTATCAGACATGGACTTTCCGGATCTAGCTCTAGCATAACTGATGATCCAGCGAATCGCCAATGCATTTCGACGAACCTGACGAACCTCCATTGGTACCTGATAAGTTGCTCCACCAACACGCCTGGATTTAACTTCCACTTTAGGTCGAACTTTATCCATGGCCTCTTCAAATACTGTGAGAGGCTCTTCGTCAGTAACTTTAGATGCAACGATATCCATTGCATCATAAAAAATTCTCTGAGCAATTGATTTTTTTCCACATTCCATAATACCATTGGTGAATTTAGACACCAAAACAGAATTAAAACGTGGATCCGGATTAACTTTTCGTTTTTCTACTATTTTTCTACGTGGCATGATATTCCTTTTTAATCAACTCAGGTTTCAGTTTATTTCGGACGCTTGGCGCCATACTTGGAACGACCTTTACGTCTGTCAGAAACACCCAGAGTATCCAAAGTACCACGAACAACATGATAACGAACACCAGGAAGATCTTTTACACGACCGCCACGAATAAGAACAACTGAATGCTCCTGCAAATTATGGCCAATACCCGGAATATAGGATGTCACTTCTATTCCGTTGGTCAACCGAACCCTGGCTACTTTTCTAAGAGCTGAGTTTGGTTTTTTCGGAGTGGTAGTATAAACCCTGACACAGACGCCACGTTTTTGAGGTGCCCCTTTCAGTGCTGGAGTAAGGCTCTTTTTAACCTGTTTTTTTCTGCCCTGCCGAATGAGCTGATTAATTGTTGGCATTATCTTTACTGCTCCTGTTCACGTATATTTAGTACTTAAAAAAATTCCCTATAAATACTTATGTCCCTCAAGGGAGTACTGATAATAGTTCCGACTCACTTTCAATCGTCGATCCTGAATGACGTTCATAACGCATCACGCCAAGCCACATCGAGATGAGCCAAGCACGAAAGAGAGTATAAATACTCTATACGCCACTTTCTGTCAAGCAAAAAAAGTTTTATTTCTCTTAAAACCATTCATCAGAAGGATCAAATCCTTGATGGATTTGATCCGGTTTTCACCTTAAAAGCTTTTATCAAGACCGGTTCCAGCAGAAATCAGCCGGCCCATGATCACATTTTCTTTGAGCCCCAATAAATTATCAACCTTACCATGCATTGCTGCGTTAGTCAGTACCTTGGTTGTCTCCTGGAAAGAGGCGGCTGAGATAAAACTCTCAGTGGACAGTGATGCTTTAGTCACACCAAGTAATAACGGTTCTGCCATGCCAGGCTGCTTCCCTTCAGCAAACAAGCGATCACGTTCATCTTCAAAATCCCACCATACGACCTGTTCACCGATCATAAACTTGGAATCTCCAGCATTTGTTATCTGTACCCTGCGAAGCATCTGCCGGACAATAACCTCAATATGCTTATCATTGATTTTAACTCCCTGAAGACGATATACCTCTTGAACTTCATTGACCAGGAATTTAGCAAGTTCCTTAACACCTAGTACCTTCAAAATATCATTTGGTACGACCGTTCCTTCCATCAATGGCTCACCGGCCTGAACATAATCGCCCTCATGGACGATGATATGTTTCACCTTAGGAACAAGATATTCCTGAGGTTCTCCATATTCGGGGGTGACCACTACACGAAGTTTTCCTTTCAGTTCCTTTCCAAAACTTACCCGGCCATCGATTTCAGTAATAATGGCCGGTTCTTTTGGTTTTCGAACTTCAAAAAGTTCAGCAACCCTTGGAAGACCACCGGTAATATCTTTAGTCTTACTGCTTTCACGAGGAATTCTACCAACAACCGTTCCGGGTTCAATGGCGTCCCCTTCTTCAAGGGAAATAATGGAACCAACCGGCAGAGAATAACGGGCAAAAGCTTCTGAATCTGGTAGATTCAGGGTCTTGTTCCCCTTCAACCCCTTAATAGATATACGAGGGGAAAGTTGCTGTCCTGATGGTGTAGGAACAATCACCTTGCTGGACTTTCCGGTAACCCCGTCAACCTTCTCCTGCATGGTGGAACCTTCAATGATATCTCCAAACTTGATAATACCACCAACTTCAGAGACAATGGGGATGGTATAGGCATCCCACTCTGCAAGTATAGTTGCAGGCTCAACCACCTGACCTTTTTTCACAAGAATTTGAGCACCATAGTTTACCTTGTGACGCTCGCGTTCACGGCCCTGTTCATCAAGCACAGCAATCTCAGCATTACGATTCATCACAATCTTGATGCCTTCAGCATTTTTAACAGAGTGGAGATTATTAAATGTTATTGTACCCGCTCGCTGACACTGGATCTCAGCCTGTTCGACCGCACGGCTCGCTGTACCACCTATATGGAAGGTACGCATGGTCAGCTGGGTACCTGGCTCACCAATGGACTGAGCAGCAATGATTCCAATGGCCTCTCCCCGGTTAACCATATGCCCTCGACCAAGATCACGACCATAACACTGAGCACAGACACCACGACGGGCGCGACAGGTGAGAACGGAACGAATTCGTACTTTATCGATACCAGCTTCATCGATCCTCTTAACCAGTGTCTCAGTAATCTCTTGACCAGCTTCGACGATAATCTTTTCTTCATCAAAGGGATCAACAACATCCTCCTGGGTTACACGACCAAGAATACGATCTCCAAGGGGAACTATAATTTCACCACTGTCACGGAGCGGCTCTGCAACGATTCCATCGAGTGTCTCACAATCCGCCATAACAATGGTTGAATCCTGGGCAACATCCACAAGACGACGGGTAAGATATCCTGAGTTAGCAGTTTTAAGAGCAGTATCTGCAAGACCTTTACGGGCACCATGGGTGGAAATGAAATATTCAAGCACTCCAAGTCCTTCACGAAAACATGCTTTAATCGGAGTTTCAATGATGGCACCCGATGGTTTAGCCATCAATCCGCGCATACCGGCGAGCTGACGAATCTGATCACGTGAGCCCCTGGCTCCCGAATCTGCCATGAGGAAGATAGAGTTAAAACTTGGACCTTCAACCCGTTTATTATCTTTATCAAGAAAATAATCGACCTTAATACCATCCATCATTTCATTGGCAACATCTTCTGTAACCCTGGACCAGATATCTACAACCTTATTGTACTTCTCACCTGAGGTGATCAAGCCATCAGAGTACTGCTGATTGACATCAACAACTTCTGCCTCTGCCTGACCAACAAGATCTTCCTTACTGAGTGGAATTTTCATGTCATTAATGCAAATGGAAATTCCAGCTCTGGTTGCATACTCATATCCAATATCTTTCAATCGATCAGCAAGAATAACGGTACTCTTTGTTCCAGCGTGACGATAAGTGTAATCAATAAGCTGAGCCAGGGCTTTTTTGCTCATCACCTTATTCACTTCACTGAATGGAACTGACTTAGGAAGCAGATTACCAAGGAGGATACGTCCAATGGTAGTTTCAACAATTTCACCATCCATACGCACGTTAATTATCGCCTGAAGATGAACTGCCTCATAATCGTAGGCAATTCTTGCCTCAACAGCACTGGAGAAAATCTTTCCTTCGCCTTGGGCATTGATACGTTCACGAGTCATGTAATAAAGACCGAGCACGATATCCTGTGATGGGATAATAATAGGTTCACCATTGGCTGGTGAGAGGATGTTATTGGTTGACATCATCAGAACCCGAGCTTCAACCTGAGCCTCAACTGACAATGGCACATGAACCGCCATCTGATCGCCATCAAAGTCAGCATTAAAAGCTGCACAAACCAGTGGATGTAGCTGAATGGCTTTTCCTTCAATAAGAACCGCCTCAAAAGCCTGCATACCAAGTCTATGGAGAGTGGGCGCACGGTTTAGAATAACTGATCGTTCTGTGACCACTTCATCAAGCACATCCCAAACTTCTTTTGCCCCCTTCTCTACCATCTTCCGGGCACTTTTTATGGTAGTGACCAGTCCCTGATTTTCCAGCTTATTATAAATAAAGGGCTTGAAGAGCTCAAGAGCCATTTTCTTTGGAATACCACACTGATGCAGACGAAGATGAGGGCCGACCACAATTACGGAACGACCTGAATAATCGACACGTTTACCTAGTAGATTCTGACGAAATCGTCCCTGTTTGCCTTTCAGCATGTCGGAAAGGGATTTCAGAGGTCGTTTGTTGGCACCGGTGATTACCCGCCCTCGTCGACCATTGTCAAAAAGAACATCAACGGCTTCCTGCAGCATTCGTTTTTCATTACGAATAATGATATCAGGAGCATCGAGCTCAAGAAGTCGTTTCAATCGATTATTACGGTTAATGACACGACGATAAAGATCATTAAGATCAGATGTTGCAAAACGACCACCTTCAAGAGGAACAAGGGGTCGTAAATCCGGGGGAAGTACAGGAATCACCTGAAGCACCATCCACTCTGGACGATTACCGGAATCACGGAATGCCTCTATTACATAGAGACGTTTGCCATATTTTAGACGTTTGGTTTTAGAATTGGTGGTTGCCATCTCCTCGCGCAGCGTTTTGGAGAGTGCAACAAGATCTTGAGCAGCAAGCAACTCATGGATAGCCTCTGCACCAATGCCTACTTCAAATTCACCGGGATGCTCTTCACGCATCTGACGGTACTGTTCTTCTGTGAGCAGTGTTCCTGCAGGAACGGCCTCAGTATCAGAACGAATTACAGCGTACTGCTCAAAGTAAAGAACTTTCTCAAGCTGTTTCAGGGTGAGATCAAGGACAGCACCAATTTTGGAAGGAAGACTTTTCAAAAACCAGATATGAGCAACAGGGGCTGCAAGGCTGATGTGGCCAAGACGTTCACGTCGAACCTTGGACTGAATAACTTCAACACCACATTTCTCGCAAACAACACCGCGATGTTTCATGCGTTTATACTTTCCGCAGTTACACTCAAAATCCTTAACAGGACCAAAAATTTTCGCACAGAAGAGGCCGTCTCTTTCAGGCTTAAATGTACGATAATTGATGGTTTCCGGTTTTTTCACTTCCCCATGGGACCAATCCATGATCTTTTCCGGAGAAGCGAGAGAAATCTTAACTTTATTAAACTTAACAGGACCTTTCGGTTTTTTAAAAAAATTGAATAGCTCTTCCACGAAAGTATATCCCCCTCATAATAGGGTTAAAAAACAAGAAAATATAAACAAGGCCCACATGGACAAAACGTGTCAATATGGGATATTCGCACCACGGATTTCTTATTATTCAAGAAGTTCCATATCTAAACACAATCCCTGAAGTTCTTTCACGAGAACGTGGAAAGATTCGGGAAGTCCAGTAGTAAGAAAGTTATTGCCTTTAACAATACGTTCATACATGGTGGTGCGACCTTCAACATCATCAGACTTAACAGTCAAAAATTCTTTCAGGGTATAGGCGGCACCATAGGCTTCCATTGCCCAAACTTCCATCTCACCAAGTCGCTGACCACCAAACTGCGCTTTACCACCCAAAGGCTGCTGGGTAACAAGGGAGTAGGGACCAGTTGAACGGGCATGAATTTTATTATCGACCAGATGGTGAAGTTTCAGCATATACATAACACCAACTGTTACTTGATTGGCAAATGGGTCACCGGTAAGTCCGTCATAAAGCTGGCTCTGTCCAACCTCATCAACGCCGGCTTCAACCAGGAGCTGACGAATTTTTGCCTCTTCCGCACCATCAAATACCGGGGTTGCCACGTGGATACCGCGATAATGTTTACGACACCAGTCAAAAAGATCAGCATCACTCATATCGGCAGTGATCTTTTCATATTCATCTTTGGAGTACACTGCCTGCATCTTGGTTTTAATAGCATCCAGCTCTTCAGCCTGAGCAAGATCAGAAAGTTGCTTACCAATTTTCTTGGCAGCAAAACCGAGATGAACCTCAAGTACCTGACCAACATTCATACGAGAAGGAACACCAAGCGGATTCAAAACAATATCAACGGTGGTCCCATCTGCAAAAAACGGCATATCCTCTTCGGGAAGAAGTCTTGAAACAACTCCTTTATTTCCATGACGGCCAGCCATTTTGTCACCGACTGAGAGTTTCCGTTTAGTTGCCACATAGACTTTAACCATTTTCACAACGCCGGGAGGAAGGTCATCCCCTTTCTTCATACGTTCAATGATACCGTCATAACGATCTGCTATAAGTGTTTTCTGTTTATTATAGCGATCATAGGCTGCATCAATCTCAGCTTCAAATTTAGATTTCTCAGAGAAATCAAGTTTACCAAGTTGGGCAAAACCAACCTGTTCAGCAAATTCAGCCTGCATCTTTTTGCCAAGTTTTACTATAACCGTACCATCTTTAGCGCAGACATCCTGCTTCACTGTACGGCCATCCATGATTTCGCCAAGCTCACGACAAACTCCGTGTTTCAAGCTTGCAAGTTCATCAAGTTTATCTTTATTAAGACGTTCAATCTCCAGATCTTCGATCATGAGAGAGCGTTCATCTTTATCGACTCCCTTGCGGGAGAAAACTTTGGCATCAATGACTACCCCCTCAACTCCAGGCGGAACACGAAGAGAAGAATCTTTCACATCCTGCGCTTTTTCACCGAAAATTGCTCGAAGGAGTTTTTCTTCAGGAGAAAGCATTGATTCCCCCTTTGGAGTGACCTTACCAACCAGAGTGTCCCCGGCTCGTACGTCAGCACCTATTCGTACAATGCCAGAATCATCGAGATTCCGAAGCGTTTCCTCACTGACATTCGGAATATCACGAGTGATCTCCTCTTTGCCAAGCTTGGTATCCCGAGCCATGGTCTCAAAGACCTCAATATGTACTGAAGTGAAAGTATCTTCTTTGAGGAGTCTCTCATTAATAAGAATGGAATCTTCAAAATTGAAACCTCGCCATGGCATAAATGCGATGGTCACATTCTTACCAAGGGCAAGTTCCCCTTGTTCACAGGATGGCCCATCAGCCAGCACAGTTCCTTTCTCTACTCGAAGACCGGGTAAAACAAGGGGATTCTGAGTGAAACAGGTGTTCTGATTTGATTTTTTATATTTGGAAAGTCGATACACGCCAACACCGGTATCAAAGCCATCAACTCCAGGTTTATCATAACGAACAACAATACGGTTAGAGTCAATCTCCTCCACCACACCTTGATCACCTGCAAGCAGACATGCACCGGAATCTCGTGCTACATACCGTTCCATGCCAGTGCCCACAAGTGGTGCGGCTGTAATCATAAGAGGCACGGCCTGACGCTGCATATTGGAACCCATAAGAGCACGGTTGGCATCATCATTTTCAAGAAACGGTATGAGAGATGCGGCAACACTTACAAGCTGATTAGGAGCAATATCCATATAGCTGACCTGATCGGCGTTCACTGTAATAACCTCACCTTCTTCGCGGACGATGAGGGCATCGGGAATAATTTTGTTGTTATCGTCAAGATGAATGGCAGCAGGTGCAATAAATTGTTTTTGTTCCTGCAAAGCACTCAAATATTTTACTTCATCAAGTACTATCCGGTCTTTCACTTTTCTATACGGTGTTTCAATGAATCCATATGGGTTCACACGGGCATAGGTTGCAAGGGAAACAATCAGACCAATATTTGGGCCCTCAGGTGTTTCAACAGGGCAGATACGACCATAATGCGTTGGGTGAACATCACGTACCTCAAAACCTGCACGCTCACGAGATAAACCACCAGGTCCAAGAGCTGACAGACGCCGTTTGTGGGTCACTTCCGAAAGAGGATTGGTTTGATCCATGAACTGTGATAACTGAGAAGTGCCGAAAAACTCTTTGATAGCAGCAGAAATCGGTTTGGGATTGACGAGATCATGAGGCATCATGGTCTCTACTTCCTGCAACGTCATACGTTCTTTGATGGCACGCTCCATACGGATCAGTCCCATGCGATATTGATTTTCAACAAGCTCACCAACTGTACGAACACGACGATTCCCAAGATGATCAATATCATCCACATCACCCTGACTGTCTTTAAGGCGTACAAGAAAAAGAATCGATTCAATCATATCATCTTTGGTAAGGGCACGATGATTGATGTCGGTATCAAGCCCCAGTCGTGCATTGATTTTATAACGACCAACCTCAGAGAGATCGTAGAGATCTTTATTAAAAAAGAGATTATTGAAAAATGTCTGAGCTACTTCGATGGTTGGAGGACTAGAAGGCCTGAGCCGACGATAAATTTCGAGCACCGCTTCATCTGTGGTGTTGACCTTATCAAGAGCCAAAGTCTTACGAAAGGAATCTGAATAAGTAATACCATCGATATACAAAATCTCGAATTCATTAATTCCAGCATCAACAAAGGAATCAAGCATGGTTTCGGTAAGTACACTATTGCATGCCGCAAGAAGTTCGCCGGTCTCAGGCTGAACAAAATCTGTAACAAGATATTTATCCAGAAGATTTTCCTTAGATATCTTCAGGAATTCAACATTGGCATTAACCAGTCTTTTGCAAAGAGCTTTTCCAAGTTTCTTACCCTCTTTGCCGAGGATATCGCCGGTTGCTGGGTCAACGAGATCAAATTCAAGGCGTTGCCCCTGAACAGTATCAGGATTAAACTCTATAAAGTAGGAATCGTTTTCTTTTTTTACTTTTAAGGTCTGGTAGAACTTACGAAGAAGTTTTTCTGCATTATAATTCGGCTCAACATCTTCTTCAGTATCATAGTCAAGCGCTTTTAAAAGCGTAGTCACTGGAAATTTGCGGCGTCTGTCAATGCGAACATGGAGAACATCTTTAATATCAAACTCAAGATCAATCCATGAGCCGCGTACAGGTATAATGCGAGCAGAGTAGAGTAACTTACCACTGGAATGTTTTTTCCCGTTATCATGGGTAAAAAAGAGACCTGGAGAGCGCTGAAGCTGTGAAACAATGGCACGTTCGGTACCGTTAATGACAAAAACACCATCACCGGTCATAAGAGGTAAGGCACCAAGAAAAACCTGTTGTTCTTTAATATCTCGAATGGTTTGCACCTCCGTCTCTTCATCAACATCAAAAGTGATCAGGCGCACCGTAATTTTCACAGGAATATCAAATGTCATTCCACGTTGTTGACATTCAGCGATGGTATATTTGGGTACACCAAAGGAATAACTGACAAATTCGAGGGTGCAATGCCCATTAAAATCGTGAATTGGAAAGACATTCTTAAAAATTGCCTGCAGACCAAAATCTTCACGCTCATTTGGTTCAACGCTAATTTGCAGAAATTTCTCGTATGAAATTCGCTGCATGGAGATAAGATGCGGTGGCTCCATGATTGTTGGGGCTTTAGCGAAGTTTTTTCTTACTCTTTCCATAATTTACCTCGGGGGGATGCCTTTAACAGATAATTGTATACCCGGACACAGATACGTGTACCTGAGTTCGGGAATAAACGACTTGGGCAGTAGCTCCTGCTCAGCCGGAAAATTTAAAAGGTATGGTACTGCGGGTACAGTGGGGGTAGACAGATACAACAATGATAAACTAAACAATGGTTAATTCGAGCAGGACGGTCTTTAATACAGTACATTTTCATAGCAATACACGGATATGTTAGAATCAGGCTCAAAAAATATGGGGGGATGGAAACAGAAACATATCTTATTGATATTTCGACATTTCCAGCTAACTTCTGTACTACTGAGTAAAAACCACGATACGCTACGCGGCATTAAGCCCGTAGCGTATCGTCAAAATCCGGTTAACAGTTTTTTGCTGATAACCATATGAAAAGGTACTACTTGATCTCTACAGTTGCACCAACTGCTTCAATCTGAGTCTTGATCTCTTCTGCTTCTTCTTTAGTGATGCCTTCTTTAAGAGGAGCAGGGGCACCCTCAACCAGACCTTTAGCTTCTTTCAGACCAAGAGAAGTGATAGCACGAACCTCTTTGATGACTTTAATTTTTGCATCACCAAAACCAGTAAGAATTACATCAAACTCAGTTTGTTCTTCTGCTGCAGCACCTTCGGCAGGAGCTGCACCGGCAACGGCAACTGCAGCAGGGGCTGCAGCTGAAACACCGAATTTTTCTTCAAGTTCTTTAATGAGCTCGGAAAGCTCAAGAACGGACATATTGGAAAGGAAATCAATTACATCGTCTTTTGATACAGCCATTATTAAATACCTCTAATTTAATCATTAAAAAAGTGATGGTTTGCGTATCCGGCAACCATTCTTTAACGTCGTCAGAACTATGCCTGTTCTTTCTGTTCTTTAATTGCCTGCAAGCCATACAGAAAAGTACGAGGCACTCCTGAAAGTACCTGAACAAGTCCTGTGGGCACGCTGTTAAGAACTGAAAGAAACTGTCCAAGCAGAACTTCCTTGGATGGAAGTTTGGACAGAGCTATCATATCTTCTGAAGAAATTTTCTCTCCATCAAGGGCGGCGGCACGAATCTTCATCTTTTCATGATCTTCTGCAAATTTTGCAAGTGCCTTTGCTGGTGCAACCGGATCATCATAGCCCATTACTACGGCTGTGGTTCCTGTAAAATCCTCGATGAGGATATCACAGACAGTATCCGCTACTGCCCTTTTCAGAAGAGTATTTTTTGCAATTCGAATTTCTGAATCGCAGTTTCGCAATTCTATGCGAAGCTCCTGTAACTCAGAAACCGTTAAACCACAATAGTCGGTTACCACTGTAAATTTGGCACGGTTGAACGAATCATTCAACTCTGCGACTATAGCTGTTTTATTATCACGGTTCAAAGTACTCCTCCTTAATCGGTTTAAGATTACTCTTTTGCCTTATCCAGCCATGCTGAATAAAACGCTTAAGAGTCTAACCCCGGTTATAAACAAAATCACCCGGGATAAGTACCTACAGTAAATTATTTTCACTCAATTCCCTACCCTCATTCTGACGCTTACCTGAAGGTTAAAAATATAAGAAAAGAATTTATAAGGTACTAAACAGCGGATACGGTAAAACATATCGAGAATCTGAAATATTTCCCTTGCCTCGGCAGGACACATTATGTGATTAAACCTTGCGGTACCTACTGTCTTCGACCTTTTACTAAAATAATAAAAATTTAATATATAAAATTGTTTTGCTACTTAACTGCTGCAGTCAAAGCAATGGGGTCAAGCTTAATCCCCGGGCCCATTGTGGAAGCCAGAGTAACGGAACGAAGATAAATACCTTTGGCAGAAGATGGTTTAAGCTGAATGACCTTCTCAACAAAAGCTTTCAAATTTTCACAAATCTTTTCTTCCCCAAAAGAGCATTTTCCGATTCCTACATGGATGATACCGGTTTTTTCAACTCGAAAATCAACCTTACCACTCTTGATTTCTTTTACCACATTGGCAACATCAAAAGTAACGGTGCCTAATTTGGCATTGGGCATCAGATTTCTAGGTCCAAGTACACGACCAATTTTACCAACAGTTCCCATCATATCGGGAGTGGCAACCGTTTTATCAAAATCCAACCAACCACCCTTGATTTTTTCAACAAGATCATCCCCACCGACAAAATCAGCTCCAGCTTCTTTTGCTTCAGTCTCTTTATCGCCTTTGGCAAAAACAAGAACCCTGGTATCTTTTCCGGTTCCATTAGGGAGTACAACTGAAGAACGAACCATTTGATCGGCATGACGTGGATCAACACCAAGTTTCATTGCAATATCAATTGTTTCATCGAACTTGGCAAAAGAACTGTTCACTACATGCTTTACAGCATCTTCCAGGGAATATTGAACAGTAAGATCCAGGTTTTCTACTTTGTTTCTAAAATTTTTTCCGTGTTTCGGCATATCAGCCTCCTACTCTCCAAGACCGTTTTTTTCTTAGTAATTCAGAATTTCGCTACGCTAATTTTGTGAGGAATTTCCAAAAATACAAATACCGGTTAATTGATCTTCTCCCGGTGAAACGTTCGGCCACAGCAGTATGTTAAGATTTATATATTACTTAAGCCTCAATTACTGTAATACCCATACTACGAGCAGTACCTGCAATAATCTTACTTGCAGCATCGAGATCATAAGCATTGAGGTCAACCATTTTGGTTTCAGCGATTTCTCGAACTTTGTCCATACCTATTTCAGCAACACGCTCACTTTTAGGATTAGAAGAAGCCTTGGTAAGTCCTGCAGCTTTCATTAACAATACTGATGCTGGTGCAGTTTTGGTAATATAGCTGAACGATCTATCAGCATAAACAGTTATAACAACAGGGACAATAGTGTCACCCAATGACTGGGTCTTGGCATTAAAAGCCTTACAAAATTCCATTATATTCACACCATGTTGACCAAGTGCTGGACCAACAGGGGGTGATGGATTGGCTTTTCCGGCCGGAATCTGTAATTTGATGTATGCCGAAATTTTCTTGGCCATTTCTAACTCCTACTCTACAAAGAGAGTTTTTATATTTCGTTTTTTTGGGGGTTACAATACTACGATCCATCTCAGGTGTTTGACACCTGTATGTATTCCAATTCCACAGGAGTCTCCCTGCCGAAAATGGAAACCATAACTTTTACTCTGCCCTTATCGGGATAGACCTCATCAACAACGCCCTGGAAGTTCGCAAACGGTCCATCAGTTACCCGGACAATTTCACCAATCTCAAAGATAACTTTTGGTCTTGGCGCTTCCGCTCCATCTTGTATACGGCGAATTATTTTTTGAGCATCTTCGTCCGGAAGGGGTGTTGGATGTTCATCGTCCCCAACAAACCCAACCACGCGAGGCATATTATCATGAAGCACATGCCATGTTGAGTCATTGAGATCCATGGATACAAGCATGTATCCAGGAAAAAATCTCCTAGAGGA
This sequence comes from Desulfocapsa sp., assembly GCA_029932055.1. GTDB lineage: Bacteria > Desulfobacterota > Desulfobulbia > Desulfobulbales > Desulfocapsaceae > Desulfocapsa. The sequence goes on along the minus strand of JAOZQU010000076.1, from coordinate 995 downwards.
TGTCTTACGTTTCCCCTTGATCATCTCGACTACCTGTTCGGTAGGCACTAAAATTTCACCAAAAGAATCCTCAAGCCCTTGTTTACTGATTCTATCCTCAAGGGTCAGCTTGACCTTATCTTCAAAGCCCGAATGAACCTGCAATATATACCAGTGAATTGCCATGAGTATTATTATCAGTAAAAAGTAATGCCTGAAACGCGTTGCGTCAGGCGAGGATCAAAGCATGTAAATGCAATTCGTTAAAATTAACGAAGAACAGTATCTATGAGTTTACCAAGGAGCATATCAACAGAGCCTAAATATGCAGATGCAAGGATAGAAAAGACAATAACAACACCGGTTAACCCAAGTGTTGTTTTTTTATCAGGCCAAACAATTTTAGTAAATTCGACTTTAACTTCATCAACGAATATCCTGATTTCAGCAGGTGAAAAAGGCGATTTTTTATCGCGTTGTGCCTCCTGCTTTTTGATGGCTTTTGTCTTTTTACCCATGGTTTCTATCCACTTCCTGTCAATACAGCGTTATACTTATGGTAAGCGCACAAAGCATAAATTTGGCAGGCCAGGAGGGACTCGAACCCCCAGCATCCGGATTTGGAGTCCGGCGCTCTACCAATTAGAGCTACTGGCCTGCATACAAAATATTATTTTGTTTCTTTATGCGGTGTATGTGTTCTACAGAACGGACAATATTTTTTGAGCTCCAATTTTCCAGGAGTATTTCTCTTGTTCTTAGTCGTCGTATAGTTGCGACGCTTACATGTACCACATGCAAGGGTAACGATATCTCTCATGATAAATCCTAAAAAAAAGGAAGACTACTCAAAGAACCAGCCTTTAAGTAGTTTTATAAAAGTTTATTTATTCGATGATTTCACTGACAACACCGGCACCAACTGTTCGTCCACCTTCACGAATAGCAAAACGTAGACCAACATCCATGGCAATCGGAGTAATGAGTTCACCTACAACATGTACGTTATCGCCAGG
>JAOZQU010000075.1 GCA_029932055.1 Desulfocapsa sp. | reverse complement strand
TCTTGAAAACCGTTGTACGAAAGTACCGTGGGTTCGAATCCTACTTCCTCCGCCAGATTTGGAGAGGTGACCGAGAGGCCGATGGTGCTCGCCTGCTAAGCGAGTGTGGGGGTTAGACTCCACCGAGGGTTCGAATCCCTCCCTCTCCGCCAATGCCTGTAAACCCTCGTAAACTTAATTGTTTACGAGGGTTTTGTTGTTTAGGGTATGGAGTGGCTGAGTGAAGCTATAATGATATTGAAAGTAACATGCAGAGGGCATTGCGACGGTTTTCTGCAGGAACGGCCCAAGATTATCTCTCTAAAGATACGGGACTATTATTAAATTTTTTGATATAGCTATGTTATGCATTTAAAAAGAACCACATTGAACGGCATTCCACACATCATGGCAGCTCTGTACTCCATGGGGTTATTTTGTTATAAAGGGACAGATATATGCCTGAATTGATATGGAAAGGTAAGAAACGGGTAATCAACCATCATCTGGAGGTGCCGGTACGTTCTCTGGATCGTCAATACACCTATAATGGTGATGAAGAAAGTGACAATAAAATTCTCCACGGCGATAACCTGGAGGCCTGAAGGCACTGTTACCCCAATATGAGGGGCGTGTGAAGTGCATCTATATCGACCCGCCTTACAACACCGGCAATGAGTCATGGGTTTATAATGATAATGTCAAAGATCCGCGTATTGTTAAGTGGCTGGGTGAGGTGGTGGGCAAAGAAGGTGAAGATCTTTGTCGCCATGACAAGTGGCTTTGCATGATGTATCCGCGGTTGCAGTTGTTGAAGCGATTGTTGGCTGACGATGGGGTTATTTTTATTTCCATTGACGATAATGAGCAGCCTCATTTGCGAGCGATAATGGATGAAATTTTTGGAGGACGTAATTTCATTACTTCTGTCATTTGGCAAAAAGTGTATTCTCCCAAGAATACGGCCAAACATTTTTCGGAGGACCATGATTTTATAATGATTTACGCACGAGACGCAGTTGTATGGCGACCCCATCCTATGCCTCGTACGGCTTCACAAAATAAAGCCTATAAAAATCCTGACAATGATCAAAGGGGTCCATGGAAAGCAGGAGACCTTTCTGCTCGAAACTTTTACAGTGAAGGAACTTATCCAATAACCTGCCCGTCTGGACGTGTTATTGAAGGGCCACCCAAGGGGAATTATTGGAGATTTTCAAAAGAAAACTTTAAAAATCTTGATCAGGATAGTCGTATCTGGTGGGGGAAAAATGGTAATAATGTCCCAGCAATTAAGAGATTCCTCTCAGAAGTCAAACAAGGAGTTGTCCCGCAAACTCTTTGGCAATACAAGGATGTTGGTCACACGCAGGATGCAAAAAAAGAACTCCTTGCTGTATTAGATTTTGAAACATCAGCAGATGTTTTTATCACCCCCAAGCCAACAAAACTTATTGATCGCATCCTTCATATCGCCACAGATAAAAATTCCATCATCCTCGATTCTTTTGCGGGTTCCGGCACCACAGCCCACGCAGTCCTCAATCTCAACAAAAAAGATGGTGGTAATCGGAAATTCATCCTCATCGAGATGATGGACTACGCTGAAACCATCACCGCCGAACGAGTCAAACGAGTAATTGACGGCTACGGTGAAGGAAAAAAAGCAATTGAAGGATCTGGGGGTGATTTCAGCTACTACACTCTGGGGGAAGAAACCTTTGACAGCGAAGGCAATCTCAACGAAATTCTCGGCATAACCAAAATTCGTGACTATGTGGCCTGGACAGAAAGACTACCGGGTGCAGAGGATGGTGATCATCCTTATTGGCTAGGTGAGAAAGATTGCACCAGCTATTATTTTAATTATGAGCCGAAGCAGGCAACCGTACTCAATCTGGATTTTCTGGCAACGTTAACCCGTAAAACTGAAGCCTATCTCATCTATGCTGATATTTGTCTGCTGGATGAATCTTTTATGGTCAAAAAACATATTCGATTTAAGAAAATACCACGGGATATTTCCCGGTTTTAGGAGTTGATTATGGAATTACTCCCCTATCAACAACAGGTGCTGGATAATCTGGCTGATTTTTTAAGAGAGGTGGAGCGGCACGGCAATTTAAAAGATGCCTTTCGTCACTATTGGTTAGGCCGTGGTGTTGCCCGCCCTGTGCGGGAGCAATTGAATATTTTTGTGTTGAGTTATGCCTCCTTTCGTACCAGGAACAAGGAGGGGCGTAAAGCTTTTCAGGAGAGCAATCTTTATTCATTCAAATCGATGATCCAGGAGAAAGACCTGCTGCCTGGTGCTGATGATTCGTCTCTGGTAAATATTATCCGTAGTATGAGGCCTGTTTGTATTGTTGATGAGAGCCATAACGCAAGATCTAATCTGAGCAAAGATATGCTTGAGAATTTCAACCCCTGCTTCATATTGGATCTCACTGCAACCCCGCGTAAGGCCAGCAATATCATCAGCTATGTGGATGCTGTTCAGCTGAAGAAATATCACATGGTTAAGCTACCGATCATTGTCTATAACCATCGTTCCAGCAAAGAAGTTATCAGCAATGCCATCCAGTTACGAAATAACCTTGAACAGCAGGCGAAGGCGGAGCAGGAAGAAGGTGGTGATTATATTCGTCCGATTGTCCTGTTTCAAGCCGAATCAAAAACAGGCAAGGACGACAAGACAACTTTTGAGGGGGTAAAAAAACGGCTCATAAAATTGGGTATTGCTGAGCAGGAAATTGCGATAAAAACTGCCAAAATTAATGAATTAAAAAATAAGGAACTGCTTTCATCCGATTGTCCAGTTCGCTACATTATCACTATTAATGCCTTAAAAGAGGGCTGGGATTGTCCTTTTGCCTATATCCTGGCCACCATTGCCAATCGCCATTCCTCGGTAGATGTGGAGCAAATCGTCGGAAGGGTGCTTAGACAACCATATGCCCGGCGGCAACATAGAAATCTACTGAATAATTCCTATGTGCTGGCCTCAGCCGCAGATTTTATTACCACCCTTGACAAGATTGTAGCGGGTCTCAATCAGGCTGGGTTCAGTAAAAAAGATATGCGGGCAAAGGAGATTAGTGAGGGCAATAATATTCCTGAAAAACCTGGAATTGCGCCAAGGCAAGCCAGTTTGTTCGACCAGCAGTACTTAGGAGAAAACAATAATGAAGAGGAGAAGAGCGGTGTTGAAAATGTAGAATGGCCTGACATGATACCGCCAATAAATGGTGCCGGAGACGAGCAAGGCCGGAATGCTGTCCAAAAAATTATGGAACAGGCGGAGAAAGTAAGCCAGGAATACGAAGAGCAAGTCTGCCAGCGAGATGCCGAAAATATCAGTGACGAGGTGCGCAAGAAAATGAATCAATTTGGTATGGTGCAGCAATTTTCCAAGCAGGCAGGCAACCTCTTTCTGCCACAGTTTGTTATTCGAATTGCCGGTATGGATCTCTTTGGTGAAGATACCTTTCTTTTTAATAAAGAAGAGCTGCTAAAAGGATTTCGTCTCAGTCAATCTGACAGCCGTATCAACTTTGACTCCATGGGAGATGACGCTTATCGAGTGGATCTGGAAAAGGTGGGTGATCATGATTATAAACCAAGTTTTTGGAAGTTAAAGCATTCTACCAAAGAAGAATTGCTGGAGTTTCTGATTGCTTTGCCTGAAGAATCGTGTAAGCGAGAGGTTGCAGACAGGCTTTGTAAATTGATCGGAAATATGTATCCCATTGCAGACCAGGAGATCAAGAGATATGTCCGGCATATTCTTGAAGATATGAATGCAGAACAGATCCATGATTGTCTGGAGCGTGAATATAATTATCGTAATAAAATCAAGACGAAGATCAGACAACTGGAACTCAATACGCTGAAAAAGCATTTTATCAATGGCTTGATGCTGATAAAATTTATACCAGAGAATCATACAACCTGCCGGAAATCATTTATCCAGTGAAAACAGCCCCGGCGATCCCGGCCAGTCTTTATGAGACAGAAGGAGATCTGAATTCATGGGAAGCCAAGGTTATTAATGAGGTCGCCAATCTTGACAACATTTTCTTCTGGCATAAAATTGTTGAACGTAAAGGTTTCTGTATCAATGGGTTTATTAATCATTACCCTGATTTCCTGGTACAGACAAAAAATAAAAAGACATTGATTGTGGAAACAAAGGGTGATGACCGGGATAATTCAGATTCCATACGAAAGTTGAAACTTGGCGATGCATGGGCCAATAAGGCTGGTAATGCCTATCGTTATTTTATGGTCTTTGATAACAACGCCATTGATGGAGCTTACAGGCTTGATGATTTTCTGCGTGTGATTGCCAATCTTTAATAATGGTGAGATATTATGCCGGTATTTTTCAAAAATGACCCATACATACTGATCCAGCTGGAACAACCGGAAGACTGGCAGGCTTTGCATGACTGTTGCGCTGGATATTTGACTGACAATGACTATCGCAAACTGAAAGAATATCTTGAACAGGTTGCAAAGACTGTGGTGGTGGAAAAAGGATACATTGATGCTGATTACAGGGATACCTATTTCAATTTCTTTTCCCGTAAATTTGCCAACTACCCAAGTGACACCATCCGGGCAAGTTTTTTCTCTGCAAAAATTTCAGCACGAATGATTACTAAGCTGAATCAATATCAAGATGATTATATAGGATTTACGGTACTCAAACCAAATCGAGTATCGTCCATTGGCAGGACAATTTTTGATCCACGTAAGCTGCCTTTTGTCGAAGGACATATTTGTCTGGCAAGATATCCTGTTCATATTCTTGGGGCTGAACTAATAGCAACTGGATTTCCATACATGGGCCAGGACACTGATGTTACAGTCTGTGCACATGCGGCATGTTGGATGATTTTCAGGTATTTCAGCCAGCGCTATAACCGTTATTCAGAAAAATGGCCCTACGAGGTAACCCAGTTAACAGGTGATGTTTCAACTGGTCGGCTTGTGCCGTCTAAGGGGCTGACAGCCCATCAGATTACAGAGATGTTTTCTAATTTTGGTTTTAGTCCTGAAATATATATCAGGGGCCAACATCAAGATCTTTTTGACCAACTTTTATATAGTTATGTTGAATCTGGGTTGCCGGTGGTTGTTGGATTACCAGGACATGCAATTACTATTATAGGACATCAGTCTGATTTTACTAAACCAGCACCAGTATTACCTGCAACGAGTTATGAATATTTAACCGGATTAATCGCAAATGATGATAACTATATGCCTTATCATGCTGTAAGGCGGGACGATCCAAAACCAACAGGATATTTTTCTAATCATAAAGTGGAAAATATAGAGTTGTTCATAGTGCCTCTTTATGAGAAGATTCATCTTTCAGCTGAACATGTTTTTGAATTAAGCGATGCCATACTTGCGAATGGTGAATATGGTATTAATGCTTTGTCACAAATTATGCATCATGATGAGATTGTGGTCAGAGTTTTTCTTACTTCTTCAAAATCGTATAAGAAGATGTGTAGGCAAAAACCGTTGCCGTATACTATCTCTGATGTATACTGCGCTCTTCGTATGCCAAAATTTATATGGATTTGTGAAATCTCGACTGCTGAATTGTTTGAAACAGGAAAAGTGGCGGGAGAAATTATTTTTGATGCAACAGCAAATCCCCATGATCGTTTTGCATTTTTAGCGATTCACTATCCCGATCTTTTATTGTTAAATGATAGAGACGCGTTAACGGATAATCCCAAAAGGTTCACGGTTTATAGCATTGACACAGATGATATAGAATCATATGATTGTTATGTAAGCAATCTTTGTGAGGTCTGATATGTATGCAGTAAAGAAATTAAAAAAACAAAAAAATATAAGAAAAGTTACAGATATACTTTCCACATCTGCAGAGGTGAAAAGTTTTCGTATTTCTCTTGAAGAGAAAACAGAAAAAGCTTTTGAGGCATTTGCTCAGGGCAAACAGAGAGTCAGGGAATTAGCTCACATGAAATATCTTGATTAACTGTTGTTTGTTTTTCATACGATTTCAACGGAAAAAGCCCATCTCAATCGTCGTGTCCGAGTTGATACAAGACGATTGAGATGGGCTTTTTTTTTGCTAACAGTGTTAATACGTGGATAATTTCCATGATATTAACTTGTGATGGTTGTCCTGAAAAGTCTCCTGCCCCGTTATTCCTGCCTTTGCAGGAATAACGGAATGAATGGGGTTTTGACTTTTTACGATGCCATCAAGGGTCAATTTTTGAGATTTTTGACCCCTGAATACCAGCACCTGCCATTAAGCCTTGCTGGTTAAAAGTGAAAACATAAACGGATTCTGTAAGTGTTGTGTTATTCATTGTTTTCGCCATTCCCTGATCTATGAAAACCACACTGGGGCCAACACCGACCTCCCATCCCTCATTGTCATTGAGAAGGTGGTTGAGTCCGCTGTCATCCATGAAAAACATGGCAAAGCCAAAGGATTGTGCTCCTATCTGGAGTCCGTAAGAACCTGCCACTGTCTTGTAGTACCCAATCGTTTTACCTTCCTTACGCAGTGCTCCGTTTCCATGATGGCCACCGATTCCCAAACCTGCCTTTAAGATATTGGGGAAGACTAGAATTGGTTTTGCTGTTTTCGATAATGTGGCGGCAGCCTCTGAATGTTTCAATAAGTTATCTAATGCAATAATTGCATCCTTATCAAGCTCAGTTGTTGTCTCCCCAATTCCAACTATTTTTCCAACACCTTGCGCGAACTCCCCGGCGCTTGTGGCCATTCCAGAAAGAGCCTCGCCTATTGCAAAGACCTGGTGAGGAAGAGAAATGGATAATAGAAAGGTTAAGAGCAATACTCTTGTGTGATTTGACATAAACTTATCCTTTGTGCGAAGTTGTTGAAAATTTTATTGATTCACGATCGGTTCTGGCAGTCGTGTAGTTATGCATCGGTGCATCATTCCGAGGGGTGAGTATCGCTGGTAAGTAGAGAAGGAATGAGTTTGATAAATCTCTTCGGCTCAATTCATAAAAGCAAATATCAGGGGTGGATAATCAACACCGGACAACCTGATGCGCGGCTAATTCCTTCGGCAATGGATCCGTAAATTCGATTTTCCGCCGTATGACAACCATGACTCGCTGTTATGATCAGATCAATTTTTTCTTCATCCGCATAAATAACACTTTCATCAACAATTTCACCGACACGAACTTCGGCTTTTTTAGGCTCAAACCCCTGCATATTCCTCTCAATAAAGTTCTCCATGGCACTTTCCGCTCCCTGTTTCAAAGCATGCCCATAGTTGGCAAACCAGTCGGTTTCCATCTCCAACCCCATATATTGTTCGGGGCCCGGCATGGTGTAGAGCAGATAGAGGTCGGCATCAAATTTTTCCTTCATCAATTTTGCATGGGGTAATACAGCTGTTGAGCATTCGGTGAAATCAATTGGTAGAAGAATTCGTGAGAATGTGGTCATTTGAGGCTTCCTTTTAAATTGTTTTCTTTGATTTCTTTTCTTACATGATGCATATTTTGATAGTTTTTCCCCTCTTCTAAGGGTGTTTGCAAGGTTATCTCCATACTCCTTCTATTTTTTTCCCGCAGTCGCAGCAACAGCCATCGACCACCCTGTTTTGTCGGATATTGAAACCAAACCTGCTGATCAATTCTTTACCACAGGATGGGCAGTAGGTGTTCTCACCACCCTCTCCTGGAATATTTCCCTCATAGACATAATGCAATCCCTCTTCAAGGCCGATACCCCTGGCCCTGCGAAGACTCTCCACCGGGGTGGGGTCACGATCCATCATTTTGTAAGTGGGATAAAAGGCGGTCACATGCCAGGGGATTCCAGGATCGACTTCCTTGATAAACCTGGCTATATCACGCAGTTCGTCCGGTGAATCATTGAGACCGGGGATGAGCAGGGTGGTCACCTCAACCCACACTCCAAGCTCATGCATGAGCTGAACATTGTCCAGTACCGGCTGTAGCCTGGCCTTGCAGACCTTCTTGTAGAAATCGTCTGTAAAGGCTTTGATGTCGATGTTGATACCGTCCAGCACTGAAGACAGGTGGCGGCTTACCTCAGGGGCCATGTAGCCGTTGCTGACAAAGACATTTTTCAGCTGCCGGTCATGGGCCAGTTCTGCGCAGACATGGGCAAATTCATAAAAGATTGTCGGCTCCACATAGGTGTAGCTGATGCTTGCGCAATTTGCCTGCACCGCATCTTCTATAACTGATTCCGGCGTCCGCTCTCTGCCGCTTATGTTTCCTCCGTGCAGGTGAGGATATTGAGAAATATCGTAGTTCTGGCAGTGCAGACAGTGAAAGTTACAGCCTACTGTGGAAATGGAATAAGAGCGACTGCCGGGCAGGAATTGGAACAGAGGTTTTTTTTCAATGGGATCGACATTTTCTGCAACCAGATGACCGTATACCAGACTGTACAGCTTACCGTCCCTGTTTTCCCGTACTCCGCAGATCCCACGCTTTCCTGCCTTAATATGACAATGATGGTTGCACAGTCCGCAAATCACCTCATTTTCTTTACCGGCCTGATAAAACATTGCTTCATGCATATTTGCCCTCCTTATACTTTCTTGATCAGTTATGTAGACTCCTTGTTGTTTTTACCTTTCGTGAAACACTCTGCTGTCTTATATATACACTATAAGCTCTCCGGTAGCACAATAAACAGGTAAGGTTTAAAATACAGGGAGGATGCGTAATGGACAAGGGTCAACACGGACGACGAGACAGATTGTTGAAGGAAAAACGCCATGATACATACAAAGAGGATAAAAAGTGGCCTGAGCCCACAGCGTGTACGGAATGCAACTCCGTCTACCTCGAGGGTCGCTGGACCTGGTATGAACCGCCTGTTAATGCCAACAGGGTGATCTGTCCGGCATGCCAGCGTATTGCTGATGATTACCCGGCTGGAACCCTTTCGCTTACAGGATATTTTTTCGGGCAGCATCGGGAGGAGATGCTGAATCTCATCCACAATGAAGAAAAGCTGGAAAAAGGTGAACACCCTCTGGAAAGAATAATGAAAATAAGCGAGGAAGGTGAGCATACCCTGATAACGACCACCGGCATCCATATGGCCCGTCGTATCGGGGAAGCAATTTCCCGTGCTTACCAGGGCGATCTCTCATTCACTTATGGTGATGGTGAAAAAACAATTCGGGTTTTATGGAATAGATAAACAGATTGTTATCTGGAAGGATCCAATGAAAGTTACGCTGAAGCGCAGCCTCTCCCCGATCCTCATAATCTTTTACGGGCTGGGCACGATCCTGGGTGCCGGTATCTATGTACTGATCGGAGAAGTGGCTACAACTGCAGGCTTGTATATGCCACTTGCCTTTCTGATTGCCTCGTTTATTGCCGGCTTTTCAGCATTTTCCTTTGCTGAGCTCAGCTCGCGATACCCAAAGAGCGCCGGTGAGGCACTGTACACTCAGAAGGCCTTTGGCCACAGGCTGCTGTCCACCGCGGTCGGTGTCATGGTTATTGCCATTGGGGTGATTTCAGCGGCCACCATCTCCCGGGGTTTTGCGGGCTATCTCCATGTGTTTTTCGATATACCTGACTGGTTGGCACTCAGTGTTCTGATAATCGGGCTTGGCCTGGTCGCATGCTGGGGGATCAGCGAGTCTGCAACACTCATCTTTCTGATGACCACCATTGAGTTGTTTGGCCTGCTGTACATTCTGTGGATCGGTGGTGGTGTATTGGCAGAACTGCCTGCAAGGCTGCCCGAGATGATTCCTCCATGGGAGCGTGCAAGCTGGGCAGCGGTTTTCAGTGGAGCCTTTCTTGCCTTTTACGCCTATATCGGTTTTGAGGATATGGTCAATGTTGCCGAAGAAGTCAGGAACCCGCAAACCAATATGCCCCTGGCTATTATTTCCTGCCTTGTAATTACCTCTATTCTTTACATGGCTGTTGCATTGGTGGCGGTGTTATCCCTGCCCCTGGAAAAGCTTGCCGGTAGTCAGGCTCCCCTGGCACTGCTCTATGAACACAAAACAGGTTCCAGTCCAACTCTTATCACCCTGATCAGTCTTTTTGCTGTAACCAATGGAGCTCTGGTCCAGATCATCATGGGCGCCCGGGTTCTGTATGGCCTGAGCAGCCGGGGATGGTTGCCGGAATCCCTTGGTACAATTAATTCCCGAACCCGAACTCCGTTACGAGCCACATTTCTCTTGACCACACTGATTCTTGTTATGGCACTCTGGCTGCCAATGGTAACTCTGGCCCGTTTGACCAGCCTGGTAACCCTTGTTGTTTTTTCCTGCATCAATATGGCCTTAATTGTCATCAAAGGGCGAAAACCCAGACAGGGCAACTGTATGACTGTGCCGATCTGGGTACCCTGGATTGGATTTGTTATCAGTTGTATCATGATTCTTCTGGAGTTGGCAGGCAGGTTTATTTAGAAAGGTTTTTCTTCTGCCGTTGATGTTGTTAGCAGCCCCTCTCCATTATTTCGGAGAAGAGGCTGCTAATAAATATTCAACAGTTCAGCGATAGCTAATCGATGGTGATTTTTTTCTTTTTCCCTTTGCCGGACTTTGGCATGCGTATTTCCAGAACCCCATTTTTAAAGGAGGCTTTGGCTTTGTCGGTGTTGACATTATCAGGCAGTCGAAAACTGCGGCAAAAAGAGCCATAGGAGCACTCAAACCTATGATAATCTTTCCTGTCGACCTTCTTCTCCTGCTTTTTTTCGCCGGAAATAGTTATGCTGTTTTTACCGATATCGACACTGATATCGCTTTTTTTCATTCCGGGAATTTCCGCCTTGACCACCATCTCTTTGTCTTCTTCAAAGATATCAACAGTAGGTGAAATCACTTTTTGATCTGTTATTTGGGGCCGTGGCCACATGGGATGCCCCAAAAGTGAGAAGGGTTGATGAAATATTTCATCAAAATAGCGCTCTACTTCTCCGAGTGGCGAAAGAGCATCCGGGTCTTTTTTGGCAACTATTTCCGATTTTTCTTTTTCCTTAGCCATTTCATACCTCCTTGGTAATGGATGATAAAAATTGACAATAACGTTGTATTGTCAAAGGACAGACGACTTTAGAGAGACTTCTTTATGTAATAATTCTGTTCTCACTACTTTCTTCGTGTTCCTCTTTTCCTTTTTCAAATGCCTGAAGGTCCTGGGCAAAGCGGAGGAGAGTCGCTTCAACCCGGCCATTTATCGAGTCTTCAGGATAAATTCCTTCACTGTTCAGCTCTCCAGCATCTTGGCCGGTGAGCAGCGAAAGAGCATCGTCCACGGTCGATACCAGATAAACAGAAAATTGTTTTTCGGCAATGGCGTCCACAACCTCTTTTTTCAACATCAGATGGTGCAGGTTGCTTGCCGGAATAATAACACCCTCACTGCCGTTCAATCCTCTTGTTACGCAGACATCGAAGAATCCTTCAATCTTCTCATTAAGGCCGCCCACAGGCTGTACCTCTCCTTTTTGGCTGACGGAACCGGTCATGGCGAGGTGCTGTTTGATTGGTGTATCAGCAAGGGAAGAGAGGAGAGTACAGAGTTCCGCGCAGGAGGCACTGTCACCATCAACACCGCCATATGATTGTTCAAAAACCAGACTTGCCTGCAAACCCAGCGGTATGTTGCGGGCATAACGGGAATGTAAAAAGGCACTGAGAATCATCACCCCTTTGGAATGTATGGGGCCACCCAGCTCAACCTCGCGTTCGATGTCGACGATTTCGCCTTTTCCGGGCCGGGTCACCGCAGTAATGCGGGTTGGGAAACCAAAGGCATCGCCACCGATTTCAACCACAGAGAGCGCGTTCACCTGCCCTACTTTTTCTCCGCTTGTTTCAATATGGTGGATATTGTCCTCAATAGATTCTAGAACCCTGTCACAAATTCGTCCTCCCCGCCGTTTGGTGGCCTCCACAGCCATTTCGATATCCTTGGCCTCTATGTGCTTTTTGTCTGTTTTTCTGGCGAGATAATCAGCCTCTTTGATCAGGTCGGCAACTTTTCTGATATGGAGGGACAGCTTTTTACAGTCACCGGCATGTCTGGATGCCTCGTCAATCACTCGTGCAACTGCTGTTTTATGTAATGGCAGGAGTTCGTTTTCTCTGGCAAGACCTGCAATCAGTGCCGCATATTGCTGCTGATTTACCGAGGAGCGTTTCATGTCGTGTTCGAAATCCGCCTGGACTTTAAAAAGAGATGAAAATTCAGGATCATAATCGTTGAGCAGGTAATAGATCATCGGTTCACCAATGAGTATCACTTTGGTGTCAAGTTTTATGGGTTCCGGCTCCAGAGTAACTGTGCTCATCAGGCCAAACAAACGCTCAACCGGTTCCATCCGAATCTGCCCGGATCGCAGCGTTCGTTTCAGTCCCTCGTAGGCAAAGGGTTGCATCAGCAATCTTCCTGCATCTATGATAATGTAGCCGCCGTTGGCACGATGAAGAGCGCCGGGCATGATCAGGGAAAAGTCGGTTGTGAGCATGCCCATTTGTGCCTGGTGCTCAATGCGGCCATGCAGGTTCTGGTAGGTGGGGAGATCCTCGTACACAACCGGAGCACCGTCCTTTTCATGGGTCACCAGCACATTCACATCGTACTGATCGAATGAAACAGGCTCGGTAACAAAAGAGATAAGGCTTTCCGGCTTTGAATCCGGACTCTCCAGAAAGTCATCAACATTGTCGGTGAGTTGTTTTTCAACGCAGTCTAAATAATGAATAATTTGTCCAGATTCTCCATCATACTTTGCTTTCAGGGTATCAATCAGGTGGCCGACACAGAGGACGGCCGTATCCTTCTTTAACTTACGTCCCTGTTCCTGAGCCTCACGGTTCAGCATGCTGACCTGGTGGACTGTTGTCTGCAGTGAAGTGTGGAGCTTTTCGATGGATTCTTCAAATTTCGTTTGCTGCTTTTCGGGAAGTTTGCGGAACGTATCAAGATCCATGGGCTCGTCTTTGCTGTCCATTGGGCTGAACACAAGACCCTTTTCGTTTCTGATCACGGCAATGGATTGGGACTTGCCTTTTGCAATCAGGTCTTCATAAATTTTGTCGACTTTCTGTCTCAGATTTTCATTGACTGCCCGTTTTTTTGCCCGGTAATCTTCTCCATCAAAAACAGTGGGAATAGTGGTTTTCAGGGTATCGATCAGTTCGTGCATTTCCTGTTTGAATACTGGTCCCTGCTTTGGTGGAAATTCCAGGGAAATTGGTTTATGCGGCTGGTCAAAATTATGGACGTAGCACCAGTCTTTTGGGGTGGCTTCTCCTTCGGCCTGCCGGTTGATGAACGATTGAACAACAGTGTGACGACCAGATCCTTCAGGGCCGATAACAAACAGATTGAAGCCCTGGTGTCGCATGGATATGCCGAATTCCACTGCTTCGAGGGCACGATCCTGACCGATGTAGCGGGTCAGTTCTTCGACTTTCGCTGTTGTTTCAAAGGGAAGTTCATCTGCATTGCAGTGGGGACAAGCTTCTTGGGGAGTGATGGCGCGTATGTTCATCGGTATCCTTGTGGAAAGTTTGATCTTTGAGATAGCTTCGGTCTTGTTGAGTGAATTTCACGCCAGAGTACCTTTTTTTGATTAACTGATTACTATTATACCATTATATGGATATTGGCCAAAGATATTTATTGCAAAGAAGACTGTCATAACCAGGAGAGCAAAAATGTCTGTTATCATAATAATTATCGGATTTATTCTATGGGTCAATTTTCTTCCGCCCCTGGCCAACATTATATGGGGAGAGCGCTTTAACCGGCCCATAGATGGTGGCCTATTGTGGTTTGACAAGCATCCGATTTTTGGGAGTCATAAAACCATTCGCGGTGTTGTGGTCAGTTGCCTGGGTGGCATGGCTGTCTCCCCGTTGCTTGGTGTGAGTTGGTGGGTTGGTGGTATTGCAGCTTTGCTGGCCATGGCTGGGGATCTCCTCTCAAGCTTTATCAAACGTCGTCCCAACTTCCCCAGCGGCAGAAATATATTTATTCTCGACCAGATCTTCGAATCTCTGTTGCCTGCCCTTTTCCTGAGTTATCATCTTGATATAAGTGGACTTCAGGTTGTGTTGATCCTCTTTTGTTTTATTCCCGTTGCCTACCTGGGTTCCTGGTTTTGGAACTTTATAATGTATCGCCCATCCGTGAAAAATTATCCGCGTTTGATTCGGTCTACGGTCAGGATGCGGGAATGGCGATCCTGCCACATGCCGCTTGCCAGATGGCAGACCCTGCTGAATTTAACAAGTTTTTTATCCCATGATGTTTTGTTAGGCCCGCTTTTTAAGCTGGTCGGTCTGTACGACAAGGGGGTGAAGAATAGTCTGCAGGTGCAGCTGAATGAAAAAACCTTCCTGTTCCCTGACCTGCCCGAAGCATTTGACGGATTTCGTATTTTATTGCTGACTGACCTCCATCTCGATGGTGTGGATGGTCTGACCGAAGAACTGAGTCGACAGATCAGGAAAGTGGAAGCTGATCTCTGCCTCATTGGAGGTGATATCCGAATGCAGACCTATGGTCCCATGGCTCCATGTCTGCGACAACTGCGCTCGCTCCTGTCCCATGTGCAGACTCGTCATGGCATCCTTGGCGTTCTGGGTAATCACGATTGCATTGAAATGACACCGGATTTTGAAGAAATAGGCATAACCATGTTGA
>JAOZQU010000074.1 GCA_029932055.1 Desulfocapsa sp. | reverse complement strand
ACGCGCGACCTACGGCTTAGAAGGCCGTTGCTCTATCCAGCTGAGCTACTGGCGCTTGTAATGATTGCTATAAAATATAGATAAAAAAAAATCAACCCCATTTTTCATTAATGCCTTAACCAGGTCATTCGCAATAGTGCACAGAACCGTAACAATCTCCAAGAGGCTGTCTAGGAACACCCAAACTACGGGTACAAGTGCCCTTTCCCTCCAACTCTTCGTTATAAAAAAAATTCAACAGGAAGCACCCTTGGAAGCAAAAAAGAGCTACTGGAGATCTCTTACGATTACTCTGCGTCAACCGGTTTCCACACCGGGCCTGTGGCTGTATCAATAATCTGAATTCCCAGGAGAACCAGTTCATCACGTGCTTCATCAGCAGCTTTCCAGTCTTTTCCCTGGCGCGCCTCTTCCCTGCGCTGGATGATCGCATTAACAGAAGGAGCCAGAGGACATCCTTTGAGACGGAAAATCTGTAAAATCTCATTTATTTTCCGTAAACTCTCCAGAATGTATTTTTTCTGATCTCCATCCAAGTGATTCACATGAAGGATCGGATTGGTCCGCTTAATAAACGTATAAATCGCCCCCATAGCCTTTGATACATTAAGATCGTCATCCATGGCTTCAAAAAACTGCTCTTCCATGGCCGAAACATAAGCTGCAACTTCCGGATGCGGTTTCCCGGGAGGCAAACAAAGCAATTTACAGGTAAACTCATCAATCCGGCGCAAAGCAGTTCGCACATTAATCAGGCGCCGAAAAGAAAAGTTTATCGGCTTACGGTAGTGAACGGAAAGCAACATAAACCGGACGTCACGAGGAGTAAAACCACGGAGAACTACATCAGCTAACGTCACCACATTTCCAGCCTCTGGTGACATTTTCTTTCCATCCACAAGCAGCAGTTCCGAATGCAGCCAATATTTGGCCAAGGGCTTACCTGTAAGGGCTTCGGCAATGGCAATCTCATTCTCATGGTGGGGAAAAATAAGATCACGACTGGAGGTATGTATATCCATGGTTTCCCCCAAATACTTGGTGGACATGGCCGAACATTCGATATGCCATCCGGGGCGAACATTGCCCCAGTCAGTCTCATAAAATATTCCTTTTTTTAATTCTGCAAGAGTGGAACGTTTCAACAGGGTAAAATCACGCGGATTATCTTTCTCATAATTATCAAGATCTACTGTTTTTCCCAACTGAATCTTGCCAAGATCAATCCCAGAAAGACGACCATATTTCTTAAACTTGGAAATATCAAAATAGATAGAGCCATGTTTTTCATAGGCAAATCCCTTATGCAGAAGCTCGTGGCTTATTTCAATCATATCTGCGACATGATCCGATGCCCTGGGATAATTAGTGGCCCGTTTCACATTGAGAGAATCAATGTCCTCCATAAAACCATCGATATATTTGCCGGTGAAATCCTCTAGAGACTTACCAGCCTTATTCGCTCCCTCAATGGTATTATCATCCAGATCAGTAAAATTCATACATGAATTTACTTCATAGCCTTTGTGTTCCAGATAACGGGTGATAAGATCCGACACCACAAAACGTCTGCAAAGTGATAAATTAGCAGGCTCGTAGGCGGTAGGTCCACAGGTATAAAAAGTGACTTTTTTATCCTGTTGCGGCTGAAATTCTTCTTTCTTTTTTGTAAGTGTATTAAAAAAACAGAGGTTCGGTTTTTTCTCAGCCACTTTATTCTTTCTTGTAAATAGAGGTGTTGAAAGGTAGCGCTCTCCACCATCCGGAATAATTGCGACAATAAATCCATCATCAAGTTCTGCCGCAAGTTCAAGAGCACAGACCATTGCCGCACCACTACTCATTCCAACCAGCAGACCTTCTTTCCGCGCCAGTAACCGTGCCATGCGAAAGGCATCTTCATCCTGAACATTCATGATCCTGTCAGGCAATGATTTGTCAAATATTCCAGGACGATAAGACTCCTTCATATTCTTCAGTCCCTGAATCTTATGTCCGAGAAAGGGTTCAACTGCCACCACTTTCACATCCGGATGATATTCAGCAAACCATTTACAGAGCCCCATCACAGTACCGGATGTACCAAGTGTTGCCACCACATGGGTCACCCGCCCCTCTGTCTGCTCCCATATTTCAGGTGCTGTGTGCTCATAATGTGCGTTCCAGTTAGCATCATTATTAAATTGATCAGTAAGATAATAGCGCTCCGGATGCTCCCGAGCCATGCTATACGCCTTCTCTATGGCACCATCAGTACTTCTTTTGGCTGGAGTCAAAAGAATTTCAGCCCCGTAAGCCTGCATGATCTGTCTTCTCTCAAGGGATGCAGATTCAGGCATAACCAGCTGACATCGATAGCCTTTTGCAGCACAAACCATGGCAAGCCCAATTCCGGTATTACCACTGGTTGCTTCAAGTACAATCTTATCCGGAGTCAATTCCCCGCTAGCCTCTCCTGCCTCAATCAATGAAAGGGAAATTCTCTCTTTCACTGACCCACCCGGGTTAATGAACTCGATCTTTGCGTAAACCGGAACCTGTGTTGAATTTAACCGATTAACTCTGATCAGGGGAGTATTGCCAATGGCATCTAAAACAGTATTGCAAAGCATCATATTAACTGGAGTAATTCCTTTTCTTAAAAGAGACGTACAAACAAAATCCCAAACCAGCATTCATTCTATTGCGATTCACTTCTGGAATCAAGAAAGAACAACCACTGCTCACGAATCATTCTTTCCGACATGCTTGAGAAAGATACCAAAAACGCACCAGGGCATCTTTCGCATTTTGATCAGTAATAGACCCTGCCTGTTGTTCAAAATCCTTAATATCCTCGGCAGGTGGTTGAACATATCGAAGAGATGACTTTTTTTTCTCACCTTTGATCCTTT
The DNA here is from genome assembly GCA_029932055.1 of Desulfocapsa sp. GTDB lineage: Bacteria > Desulfobacterota > Desulfobulbia > Desulfobulbales > Desulfocapsaceae > Desulfocapsa. The sequence continues at coordinate 11,821 of JAOZQU010000074.1, read as the reverse complement.
CCTTTTCTGCAACACAAAACCGCAACCCTTTCAAGCGGGAAAACCGCAGAGACTTATTAAAAATATCCAACAGCAGTACTGTTTGAAACTGCAATTGTTGAAGCCATGCAGAATTTTCAACCTCAATCCACAACACTTTTTTCACAATTTTTAACGGCTGACAATGCTCTGCAATTTCACTAGCCACCAACTCATCCCAGTGTACAAAAATGGAGTGCAGATCCAACTGCTCCTCCCACCCACGTTGATTTGATAATTGTGGCAACAGATTTTCCAATCCCTGCAATGTATTACTATTGTTTTTCATCTCAGCTAATTTTTTACTCTTCCATAAAAGGATAACCATTCAACCTATTTACTAATTGTATTTTCAACAAACCTGAGATAGATTATTTATTATTACACTTACAACTTCAACAGATGTGAACGAACTGTACAAAGTAAGAAAATAAAAGATACACCATCCCATGGGAATCCTCAAAAAAAACAGCAAACTTTTACTGGCCATCAATCAGATAATTGATCTACTGGTTATTACCGCTGCATTCTGGACCGCCCTCAAGACACGTGGCCTGCAGTTTGATTCCCCTTCGGTTCCCTACTTTTTCATTTATTTCATTTCCATAACCTGTTGCCATCTCAGTCTGCGTCTCTTTGGCATATACGATTCACTTAGAAACCAAAAATTTCCACACGTATTCTCAAAAATCATCAAGGCAAGCATCACAGGAACCACCGGCATTACCTTTATCATGTATTTACTGCACATGGATGCAGTAAGCCGACTCTTTCTTGGTTTCTTTGCCATTTTCCAGGTCCTTTTTTTCACTATCTCTAAGGCTATTCTCTTTTACACGTTACGCCACAACCGTGACCGTGACTACAACACACGTAAAGTACTGATTATTGGGACAAAGAATCGAGCCATCGATCTTATAAAAGAAATCCTTTCAAACCCTGAATCAGGCTACCGTATTCATGGCTGCCTGGAAACAACAGACATGAAAATCAATGTGGGAAAAACGGTCATAGAAAATATATCTATCATCGGGACCATGGCTGATTTCAAGGATATCCTTCGCCATGACGTAATTGATGAAATCATTTTTGCGCTTCCGTTAAAAATGGTCGACCACATTCACAAGTACATTTTCTTTGCCGAGAATATGGGTATCAACGTCCGGATTACGCCCGATTTCCAGATCCAACGCATCATGTATTACCCTGAAACTGCAAAAGTATACATTGATACATTTCTCGGTATCCCGACAATGTCCCTCTCTTCAACACCACATAAAGACACAGAGCTAATAATCAAATCAATTATAGACTATTCCTTTGCCGCTCTTGGAACACTTATCCTCTTCCCGTTTTTTATCCTTATTGGCTTTGCCATCAAAATAACTTCCCAAGGCCCGATCCTTTTCACCCAGACAAGAAGTGGCCTGAATGGACGAAATTTCACTCTCTACAAATTCCGAACCATGGTTGTAGGTGCAGAGAGCTTAAGAACAGAACTAGACACAAGCAATGAAATGGATGGCCCTGTCTTTAAAGTAAAAAATGATCCGCGCATAACTCGAATCGGTCATTTTTTACGTAAAACCAGCCTGGATGAACTCCCTCAGCTTCTTAATATCCTGAAAGGTGAGATGAGCCTTGTGGGCCCTCGCCCTCCACTACCGTCGGAGCTAGAATCATATCACACCTGGCAACGACGTAAACTTTCCATGAAACCTGGCCTCACCTGTATATGGCAGGTGAGTGGACGAAATAACATTCCTTTTAAACAGTGGATGAAAATGGATCTTGAGTATATCGACAACTGGTCCCTGTTTCTGGACTTCAAATTACTTGTTTTGACAGTAAAGGAGGTATTGCTTGGCAAAGGCCACTAAAGCTAACACACTAAAAATAGGCATTTTAACTATTGCACTATATGACAATTATGCGTATTATAAGCATAATAATAGTATCATAAATTCTATACGGAGGAACTTATGCAAAGATTAATCATATCAACCCTCCTGGGTATCTTTATTGCTTCACCAGCATTTGCTGACTGGATTGAAGATTTTTCCACCTCTTTTGAAACAGAAGGGATTGAGGTTGCAGTCCCTAAAGCCTTAGAAAAAGGACAATCTCCCGACAGTATTGTTGAACAAGGGCTAAAACTTCCTGGTTTAAATCCACAAAACCTCCTTAAAGCACTGTATTGTTCAGGAGCGGATGGGGACGATATCAAAAACGCTGCAGATAAGAATGGTATTTCCGATATCATCGTTGTTGCGGCATTCAAAAAAAGTGTGGTCGAATGTGGCGCCAAAGTGGCTGACAGTCAAGCCTATACACCTGTTGCCCTACGTTTTACAGGAATGCCTTCACTAGGCGACGGTAATAATACTAACGGAAGCTCATCCACCTTTCAGTAAGACCTTTTTAAAATTACAGCTCTGCATTCGTAATTAAATACAGAGCTGTAATTACTTTTCTTTTTTGTTGAATTGTTCATTCCTCACACCCTTAAAAGAACATATCACTATGAAATATCTATCTTTTTTCTTTTGTGCAACTCTACTTCTTGCAGGTACTGCAGTAACAGCACAAAACCTTCCCGACATGCCCATGGGACAGGGGCCTGGCAGCACGTCACTCCTCCCTGAAGATGATATAAATGCATCGGACGACGATCTTTTCGGGACACCCGGTGGAGGATACATACATCCTTTTATACGTATAGGGGGTGAATACACTGACAACCTTTTTAATGTAGACACTGACCATACAAGTAACTTTCTGACAACAATCTCTCCTGGCATCTGGCTTTCCGTTCCTCGCAGAAAGGAAATTCCACTCCACATTGCTCCTAACAATACGTCCGCAGGTGGCCTGCAAACAGGTCTTGCTGAATATGAGGCATTCGATCGAATCAATGCCTATCTTTTGGGCGGCCTGAACTATAAATTTTACTCTGACGATTCTGACTTGAATGATTACGATGCAATTATTGAAGGATTGTTTAAATACAACCTCAAAAATGGCCTCTCATTTGAAGTGATCGATCGCTTCACCCGGAGCCAGGATCGCTTTGATATTGGCAACGCAACAGCAGAAGAGTCCCGACAGTTTTATTCAAACATTGCCATAGCGGATATCGATTGGCTGCTTACCGAAAAATTTCGAGCGAAACTCGAGTATTCCAATTTTTTCCTCGACTACGACGATGACGTCGATAACTTTCTGAACAGAGATGATAATTCAATCTCACTCTATGGATTCTATAATTACAGCATAAAGACTTCTCTGTTCCTTCAATACCAGTATATTGATATCAGTTACGACACTGCAACACTAAAAGATAATGAACAAAATTATTTTTATGGTGGTATCAACTGGGTATCCAGTGCCAAAACGTCTTTCCATTTTAAAGCAGGTTACCAGGACAAAAAGTATAAAAACTCTACTGTTAATGATGCCATAGAAGCATCAGATAATGACAGTGATGCGTTGGCACTAGAGCTTTCTTTTCAGTACAAAATCACTGACAAGACTGGCATTACCCTTACTGGCAGCCATAAGCTCGAGGAAAGTGACACTTTTAATGCTTTTGATAAAAAAGTACTTGCTGGAACTTTACGCTATGAGCAGGAATTAACTGAGCGGCTTCAGGGAATCATCGATTTTCGCTATGAAAATGCTGACTATGGTACAATAGTAGACAAGCGCGATGACAACAGATATGAGGTAAGACCCGCTCTGCAATACATTTTCCAGGACTGGTTAATGGCAGAACTTGCTTATCAATTTGATACCAGACACTCATCAGATGATTTTTTCGATTATGACACAAACACTATTTCCTTTACTTTAAATTCTGCGCTATAACTGGTTAACTACTTCTTCTCCTTGCCAAAGATACGATTAATCTGTGGCTAACTTAAGAAAGAACCTATAATGCAGAAAAAACCTTCGATTTTTGTACTATCCTGTGTACTCCTTTTTATCCTTCCAATCAGCTGTTTAGCTGAAAATTACATTATTGGCTCCGGTGATGTGTTAAAGATCGATGTCTACGATCATGAAGACCTCCAGAAAACCGTTCGTGTCTCAAACAATGGCTCAATTGTTATCCCGTTCATTGGTCGAGTACAGGTTGGCGGCATGGCAATACCTGATGTAACCAAAAAACTCACACGCCTCCTGGCTGACGGTTACATCGTAAATCCACAAGTAAATATATTTATCGAAGAATTTCGCTCAAAAAAAGCTGTTATCCTTGGCCATATAAACAAACCCGGAATTGCAGAATTACGCGGTGCCACAACTTTTCTCGAAATTATTTCTCAGGCTGGTGGCCTGAAAGAAGGCGCTGGTGATACTGCTACCATAAAAAGGGTCAAAGACGGAAAGCAGGAAGTTCTCATTGTAAACATCAAATCCATGGTGGAAGGCGGTGATATCAGCCAAAACATCCTTATTCATGATGGCGATACCATCTATATATCCAAGGGTGGTATGTGCTATGTGACCGGTGAAGTCGATGATCCTGACGCATATTCATGTAACCAGGACACCACCGTTCTTAAGCTGATTGCGCGAGCAGGCGGTTTCACAGGAAAAGCATCAAAGTCGGATGTACGGATAGTACGATTGGTTGACGGTGAAAAAACAATAATCAAAAATGTCGACCATAACACTTCTGTTCTTGCTAACGACATTATCGTCGTCCCTGAAAGCTTCTTTTAACTCCTGTCCCCGGAAATCTACATTTTATGAACAATCCAGCTTCTCCACAACCGGTAATTCAGAATCCACAGGAACAGGAAATCCATCTCCGTGATTACATCCAAGTCCTTACTAAACGAAAAACAACTGTTCTAACTTTCCTGACCATAACATTCCTTACTGTTTTCATAGCAACCTATACTGCTACCCCATTATACACAGCCTCATCCCAGGTCCTCATCGAACGAAATTACGGTTCCAGTGCCATTGAAAATACCATGTCTTATATTCCCTGGGATCCTGAATTTCTCTCAACTCAATTTGAACTGATCCGCAGTACAAATGTTACTCACAGAGTTGTCGAAAAACTGCAACTTGACACAAGATACAGGCATTATTTCTTTGAAAAAAAGGAAGAAGGACTCTTTAGTTTCATATCTACGACAAAAAACGGAATCAAAGACTTCATTAAGGAGTTGCTGTCCTCAGAAACTGACGAAGATGAATTCGACCCTAACGGGTCGGAACTGCTCCTAACTGAAGAGCCAATGTCAGATGCTGATATCATCGCTGCAACCATTCAGGAAAATCTTTCTATCAAACCTGTTGTCAACACCAAAACAGTATTCATCAACTATAGTGACAAAAATCCGGCAATGGCCAAACTGATTATAGATGCCGTTATTCAGGCCTATATAGATGAAATTTTAGAAATAAAACTTGCTTCAAGCAGTTATTCCTTACAGTGGATGACAAGTAAAGCTGACGAAGAACGAAAGAAACTGGAAGGCTCGGAACTGGCTTTGCAGCAATACATGAGAGACAACGACCTGGTAACCGTTGAAAACAAGCTCGCAGTCTACCCGCAAAAGCTTGCAGAATTCAGTTCCCAACTCTCAAAGGCCCAGGCAGAACAAAAAGAATATGAATCTCTCTACGCTCAGATCAAAAACTTAGGAAAGGATCATAACAACATAGAAACAATCCCGGTTTTTGCAGAAAACACAGTGCTTCAAAGCCTGCGTGATAAAATTTTTGCAGCAGAACAGAACATCAAGGATCTCTCGAAAAAATATGGCTACAAACATCCTGTAATGATCAATGCCAAGTCGGAGCAGGCCCTGCTGTTAAAAGAAAAAGATTTTGAAATAGACAGAATCATCGAGGCCACCCGCAACACTTACGATCTTGCCAAATCACGCGAAGCCAACCTCAAACAGCTACTGGCAAACACAAAAACAGAAATACTGAACGTAAATGAACGATTCACTCAATACTCCATCATGAAAAGGGAGGTTGATCTAAATCGGGTGCTTTATGATGCGCTAACCTCCAGTATAAAAACGGCAAGTGTCACCGAACAATCTCAGGATGTTAAAATCTGGGTGGTTAAAAAAGCTGCTTTTCCTGTTGTACCAGCTAAACCACGAAAGAGGCGTAACCTTGCATTAGGCTTTATTTTAGGCTTACTGGGTGGTATCGGCCTGGCCTTTTTTATCGAATATCTTGACAACACTGTGAAAGACGGAAAAGACATTGAACAACGTTTTGGTATCACTGTATTGGGAACTGTTGAAGAACTACAGGGAAAATCTGATAGTATTGAAACCTACCTCCTCGAATACCCGTTATCTCCCTTAGCAGAAAATTACCGTCTTATCCGCTCCAACTTACTCCTCTCGTCACCCGACCACCCTCCCCGCTCAATACTGATCACGAGTATGTTGCCCAAAGAAGGCAAAACATCCACAACATGTAACCTTGCAAGGGTACTTGCCCAAAATGACAAAAAAGTTCTGATCATTGATTGCGATATGCGCAGACCTCGCACCCACTCACTTTTCAATGTTCCAAACTCCAAAGGACTCAGCAACTATCTTACTGGAAACATAGAAAAAAACTCAATACGAGCAATCCCTGACGAACCACTTTCTCTCATCACTTCTGGTCCCACCCCTCCTAATCCTGCAGAGCTGTTACAGTCAAACAAAATGAAAGTCCTAATGAAAGAGATGTTGAAAATTTATGACTTTGTACTACTGGATTCCCCTCCAATACAACGTGTAACCGACAGTCTTACCCTCAGTACTCTGGTGGATGGAGTTCTGCTCATTACCAAGTCAGGTAAAACCACTTATGACACACTGGAATCAGGATTAAAAAAGATGCATGACCTTCATGCTCCCATCCTTGGTATTGTGTTAAATGGCCTTATCAAGAGTAAAAAGGATTCAGGTTACTACGGGTATTACGAGAACTATAACAAGGAATAGACACTAACTCCCTTTGGCTCGGAGATAAACCATTTGATCACCATTCATTGCCATATTATTCCTTCTACTCGAGCATAAGCCATGCGATCTATTTCTTACGCTCTATTTCTTGGTACCCTCTTTTTTGCACCACTTGCATTTGGAAGTGTTGAAACGTGGTCCATTGCTCTCCTTGAAATATTTATATGCCTGGTGACTCTCAGTTATTTATTGGTAATACGACGGGAAAAACTCAACTTTTATCATGTCCCTGGAATCACACCTCTGCTGCTGCTGCTCCTATGGATGGCATTCCAACTCATCCCCCTGCCACCAGGCCTTGTTCAAGTAGTTGCCCCCGGAATCCATCAGGCATACAATCCGATATTAGAGTTACAAAATAACAGTCAATGGATCCCGCTAACTATTAACCAAAAAGCAACCCTGCTCGAATTTCTTCGTATTTCCTCGTATGCGCTCTTTTATATACTCACAGTACAACTACTCAGCCAAAGCAGGAGACTGACCCAAACTGTTCGAATCATTGCCTGGCTGGCAATGGGTATAGCCTTTCTAGCTGTTATCCAAAAATTCACATCCCCCCATGATATCTACTGGTTTCGTCCAACTCCAAAGAATGCCGGTACAGTAGGCCCATGGGTTTACCACAACCATTATGCAGGGTTCATGGAACTGGTTTTTCCATTGGTACTGGCTCTTTTCTTCTACTATCGTCCGAAGTTAAGTTCCAGCCTATCCCTTCGAGCGCGAATCGCATCTGTTTTCACAACTCCTGGAGCCAATTTTCATTTTTTCCTGGGATTTGGGGTGGTATTAATTCTGGCTTCTGTTTTCATTGCACTTTCACGCGGTGGAACCATTTCTATCTGCCTTGGCCTGTTCTTCTTTCTCTTGCTGCAAAGCCGCAAAAGCAAAAGCACTGGTAAAACACTACCTCTCTTTATTCTTGGCAGCCTTCTGCTAGCAATAACCTGGTTAGGCTGGCCCCCCATCCTCAATAAATTCAACCAGTCATTTAGTGAAACTGGTGGGCTTTCGAATGGGCGTATATTGATCTGGCAAGACTGCGTTCCACTCATCAAAAACTTCTTCTTTACTGGATCAGGTTTTGGTACGTTTATAAATATCTTTCCACAATACAACACGATCCCTAACTCTTTTATTTTTGATCATGCACACAATGACTATATAGAACTTATAACCGATGGTGGACTAATCGGTTTTACGCTTGCTGCATGTTTTGTCATAACAATCATGCGCCATGGTTTCCGAAGGCTCAGGCAACGAAGGGATAAATACTCCATCCTGTTAAACATTGCTGGACTCACAGCTATTTTTTCTATTCTCCTCCACAGTGTTACTGACTTTAACATGCACAACGGAGCCAATGGTCTCTACTTTTTTTTCCTTTGTGGAATCGTCATTTCTGCAGGCAACACTCGCCTCCATTACCGGAACAACCCTACTCTCCTAAAGCCTGCTATAGCAGCGACAAAGTTCCTTCCGCTCATTGCAATTCCACTGCTGATTGCCACCATCTCTTTCCAGGGAGGCATTCTTAAAGCAAAAAATCTTTATAAAAAAACGTCTGCAATTTATCTAAACCCGAGACTGCCCACCAGTACCTTAAATACACTACTGACAACAATGAACAAGGCCATTCAAGCTGATCCAATGGAAGGACTCTATTCATACTATAAAGGAAATATTCTTTCCTATATGGAAGATAACGAAAAAGCCTTTTCAAGTTATCTTCAAGCATCACTCAAAGATCCGCAGAAAGGTGCATACCTGCAACGTATAGGCTTACTTCTCGCTGCAACTGATAATTCAAAGGCTTCCAAATTCATGGCCGAAGGCTATGCACGGAGCCAGAATAAAACAAAATTAATCTTTATTTGGGTAAAATGGCTCATGGATCAAAATCGAATTCCAGAAGCCACCAAAGTATTGCAACAAGCTATGGAACGATTTCCCAAATTATCTAAAAAGCTACCAGCATTACTGCTGCAAGACCAACTCAGCAAAGAAGAAATCAAAACGATCCTGCCCCCAAAAGCCTCTGCCTGGATTCAGATCGGTAATTTTGCTGAAAAAATGGGCAAAACAGAAGATGTTGAGTATTATCGACTCCATGCCCTCGACTTTCTTGAACAGGAAAAGACAATAAACCCCTGGTACTTCAATCAGATATACTGGTTCTACAAAAGACAAAAACGGACAGAAGAGGCGGTGGCCATCCTTCGAAAAGGCATTGAGTATTTACCCAACTATGCACCATTTCATCTCTATCTTGGGGATTACTACAAACAACAAAACATCATTTATCGTGCTAAAGAAGAATACAGACAAGTGCTTATACTAGAACCAGGAAATGAAAAAATTAGACAACGATTACAAAGTCTTAAATGAAAAACAAAGAAACCCTCAAATTCATGGAGCAAAAACATGTTACAATAGAATTGAAAACTGGAATATGGGATCAATTCTCCAATCTTTTTCAAAGATATCGCAATATAATCCAAGCTGGAGCGGTCATTACCGATCAAGGGCTATGTAGTGTTGTCAATTTTACTACTGGAGTGTTGGTTGCAAGAGCATGCAGTAAATCAGAATTTGGTATTTTTATTTTATGCTTAACTATTTTGAGATTCATGACCGGATTACAAAACAGCTTAATTTCAATACCATACACAATTCAATATCCTAGGTACGACTACAATACCGCAAGAAGCTTTTTTGGAAGTACACTGCTTCACCAGGTATTCCTTTGCATCATTGCATCACTTGGTTTTTTTTCAGCAGCTCAAGTTGCATCATGGCGCAATGCAGATGAGGCAATAGTATCGACATTATTTATGCTTTCAATAGCGTCTACAGCGTTTATGAGTAGAGAATTTATCCGCCTCGTCATGTTAGCAGAACTTCGCACATGGCTCAATCTCAGCATGAGTCTAATTGCTAACATTACTACGATGGTAGCTATTTACTACATATACAAAACAGGAAATCTCAATTCAACAAATGCATTCGCGATCATTGCCCTTTGCTCCGGATTACCGGCATTGGCAGTCATTGGTCTTTTTTTCCCCAAAATGTCCTTCATAGCAAAACGTGTCCTTACTGACTTTAAAGAAAATTTCAAACTGGGAAAATGGCTTACAGCAAGGAGCTTTGCCAACATGGGGGCAGTCTCTATCTACCCAATAGCCCTTGTTTCATTCACCGGAACAGCCGAAGCAGGCATTTACGGAGCATGTTTTCAATTGGCATCTCTCCTTAATCCTGTGTTTATGGGGCTAAACAGCTTCTTACGCCCAAAATTCAGTCATCTCACCGTTAACAACCCAATAGCTGTAAGAAGTATTACGCTAAAAATATCTGTAATTCTAACAGTTTTCCTTAGCATCCTATTTCTTTTTATGTACCTGGCGGGTGATTTACTAATGATAAAGCTTTATGGACAAGATTATCAAGGCCACCAAACGATTCTTCTTATCTGTATTCTCGCCGTCAGTGCCGCTGTTATTTCAGGCCCACTTTCTGTCTCTATTGACGCATCAAAAAATACTCAGATAACATTCAACGGTAGAATGTTAGGTGCGTTTTTTTCGCTGACCATAGGACTAACCTGTGTATGGAAATATGGCGTACTAGGGGCGGCATTAGGTCTACTAGCGTCACACACCATCAGTTGTACATATTGGTTTATTTATATCCTCAGAAACAAGCCCAAACAATGATAAATGAAAAGAAAATCAAGATATATATAATACAGCCATTGATTCCTCACTATAGAATTCCATTTTTTGATGGCTTGGCTAGATTATATGATCTGTACATTCGGTACGGCAGGGACGATCCAAGTTTTAAATCCATCCACACAAACTATACGAAAAAAGTAAAAGGTGTTTTTCTAGGAAAAATTGAATTCTTTTTTGTTTTCTTGGATATATGGAGAGTAAAACCTGACGTTATCGTCACCTATGGAGAGGTTAAACAATTGACCAACCTCTTTCTCATTCCATACAAATATATACTAGATTTCAAATTGCTAATCTGGTCACATGGATTCAAGAACAATAAATTATCTTTAACAGACAGGATAAGATTAGCTGAAATGAAACTGGCCGATGGTGTCATATTTTACACACACAACTGCTTTACAAATGCTAAAAAATTCAAACTCAAAAACACGTGCTATCTAAATAACACTATTCAAACTATTTCTCCCAAAAAGAGCCCACAAGATAAAAAAACAATTGCTAATAGCCTCCCCTACAACATCAAAACCACCTTAAACGGAGTATTCATTTCACGATTTACAGAGGTAAAAAAGCCACGTTTACTGCTCGATATAATGACACAAATCCATAGTAAAAACAAAAACATTGGATTTATTATTATAGGAGACGGTGTAATTAAACCTGATTTTTCCTCCTATGATTTCATCTATGATTTCGGCAAAGTATATGATAACAAAAAAAAATCAGCATTACTTTCGCTTGCCGATTTTGCGATAATGCCAAGTGGAATTGGTCTTAGTGTAATTGAGTGCTTTTCCTATCGCTTGCCTATGTTTACATTATCCAATAAAATGGAAGACATTGAACATGGCGTTGAGTACTCTTACCTAAAGCACAATATTAATAGCTACATAGCTAAAAACGTCAGAGAGCTAACAAATACAATAGCAAGTATTGACAAGACCGAATTATCATTTTTTGGAAACAATACAGACAGACTCGTACACGAAAATCTCACTATAGACAACATGGTGAAAAACTTTCTAACTTTCATAGAAACACTTCAAGCTCATTAAC
>JAOZQU010000285.1 GCA_029932055.1 Desulfocapsa sp. | reverse complement strand
ACATCCTGTGGGATTCTCTGCTGAGTCTGGCCCTGCTCGGTAGTGTAATTTTTGGCTTTGGAGTATGGCGATTCCGACGACAATTTGAATAAAATCATATGTTGGGACAAAAAGAAGAGGAGGTGCCAAGTGAAAAAGATATGTGATCACCCTTTCAGGCTATTGCCGGACTGCATTACGAGTTGAAAAGCTGGTCAGTACATCTGAGTCTGGTGCTCACTTTAGATAATGTTGATACTGAAAAAGTACCGGCTGCTGAAGGTAGAGAAAAGTTAGGAACTATCGCTATCGAGTGGCGGCTTTGAATTATATGAGAACACCACAAAGGAGAAAAAGATGCAGCAGGATTCCCAGCACTATGCCCGTTGTATGGAGATACTGAGCCGATCACCCCTGTTTCGTAATGTCGATAATGTTTTGTTAAAAGATATGCTGCAGCTATTTCACTACAAGACCCGTGCTCAAGGCGAAACCGCTATCTCTCCGGAATCGGCTTCCGATCGGCTATATATCATCATCAGTGGAAGGGCTAAGGTATCTGTGTACAACCCGGACAATGGAAGAGAGCATATTCTATTTCTGATAGGGCCGGGTGATGGTTTTGATCTCATCAGTCTATTGGACGGTGGATGGCATGATGCCGTAGCCACAGCTCTGGATGATATGGAGGTTCTCTACACCACTATTCAGCAGGCAAGAGAATGGCTCAATCAACATCCGGATTTCAACCGGGCTTTCCTGCCCTACCTGGGAGAACAGATGCACGGATTGGCAGATCAGGTTGCCAACCTGTCTCTTTTTGATACAGAGGCTCGCTTGGCACGGCTCATCCTTCGTAATCTGGTGCCTGACAAGATGGTACAGGAAGTGTCCCTTATTAATGACTTGTCTCAAGAAACACTGGCATCCATGATCGGCTCTGTGCGGGTGGTGGTCACCCGTCATTTGTCGAGATGGAAGCAAAAAAAAGTTATCTCCGGCAGGCGTGGAAGCTGGTCAGTATTGGATCTTCAGGCATTGCTGGAGAAGGCAGAACAGTAATATTTCCTCTTTGTACATTTTTTTATTCATTGTGACTCAGGTTACATCGTTCGCTGTTTACCTGGGGTATTGTTTTTTTATAAAGGGTGATTCACTTTTCTGTAGTGGGTGGTGAAACACAAATTATTAACAAAACAAAAGAGAGGTAAGCAATTATGTTACAGGAAATGAAAAAACAATTTACTGAGAGCATTAAAAAAGCCAGGGAAAGTGGTGAGCTGACTGCAAAGCAGGTGTATGACATTACCCGTGATGCTGTCGTACAGAACACACAAAAAATGAAGACGGGGGCAAAAGATCTGCGAGAAATCTCCAGGGAGGCGGTAACAACTTCGGTTCAGTCTCTGGTGGATGCTGAAGAGGCTGCCGAAGAAAAAATCTCTGCTGCATTGCATGGCGCAGTGGACGGTATCAAACAGGTAGAATCACAGATAGTGGAAACCACTTATAGGGAACTTAGCCAGACCAAAAAACAATTACGGGAAGAAGAAAAAAAATTGGCTGATGGCCTTAGTGAAGCCTTTGAGGGTGCAAAAGAGGCAGCTGGAAACTTCAGCGCAGAAATACAAACCGATATTAAGACAGCCCTGAGTGATGTCAAACTCATGAGCACTGAACTGCTCGGTCTTACCAGGGATACGGTTAAAGAGGCGGTTCGTAAGGCCATTGAGACCGGTACCAATGTAGAAGAGACTGTCGTGAATGTGACCAGAGATGCTACTTCTAAAGCACTGGCAGAAGCTCATTTTTCCGCTGAGCGGGCTCGTAAGGTCTCAGAAACGGTGCTTAGTGCTGCCGTGGAGGCTGCGGAAGAGCTGGGGAGTAATGTTTCGGAAACCGCAAGTGCGGCTGCTGAAGGGGTACGTCAGGGGCTGACTGACACCGTAGAGTTCATTCGTGAAAGCATCGCCAAAACGGGTAAGAGTGTGAAAGATTTTACTGTAGAGGATCTGGAGCAGACCAAAGAGGATCTGGAAGTGGTTGGTGATCTGTTTGTTGAAACTCTGCGTAAGGTAGCCGACAGCTCCGGCGAAGTCGCCAGGGATATTTTACATGATCTGGCCGATGATGCGAAAAAGGCCGGTTCAATTCTACGCGAAAAGGCGGTTGCTGCCTCGCATACGGTGACGGAACAGTTAAAGGAACTGGGCAGTGAAGTAGTGCATAAAACAGGTGAAGTAGGTGGTAACGCAGCTCACGTTTTAGGTGAAGAAACAAAAGAATTGGGTGAGCGGATGCTAACCGTGGCCAAGGGGGCTGCTACCGGCATGTGGGAAGGCGCAAAAACAGCCTTTCACAAAGAGGATAACAAGGAGGATAAGTCATGAAAAAAACAGTTATCGCAATTTTCCTGATACTTAGCGTGGGAGTAAGTCTGCCTGCCTCACAGGTGTTGGCTGCCTCCGAAACCGAATCCCAAACCAGCCAGGAGAATGCTGAACAGAGTTGGCGGGAAGCGCTGGAAACCCAGGTTGAACTGGCCAAAGCCAAGGTATCACTGCTGCAGGCTCGCTCCGAGCTGTGGTTGGAGCAGAACAGTGAGAAAGCACAACGCTCCCTGGATAAAGCCGGTGCCAGCCTCGACAATGCATACCAGTCAGCAGACCAGGTGACACGTGCCAGTATTTCAGAGCTGAATCTGCAGATCGGCCGGGCTAATAAGTTGTTACAGGAAAAAGGAAAGGGAGCAGAGGATGAGTTACTCCTTATAGCAGATCGCAGTGAGTCGGCGCTGAATGGTGCCCTGGCTCAGGTACAGGCCAGGAGTTCAGCACTCAAAGATGAGGCGGCCAGCAGTTATGCCCTGCTTCAAGCTAAGGCAGCAGCGCTGCAAGCCCGTATTGCCTTGGAGATTCACCAATCTCCAGAGAAGGCGAAGCAGGCTTTGCAGGATGCCGAAAACTATCTGCAGCAGGCAAAGGCCAGTGCCAGTAAAGCAACAGCGGAGCAAATCGCTCTACTACAGGACAAAGCCCAAACAGCACAACAGGCTGTTCGTGAAAAAGCTGATAAGGCTAACTCCAGCATAAATAATTTGGTGATAGCCACGGAGAAACAAATACAATCTTATGAAAAGACCATCGAAGAAAGTGACGAAGCGAAGTTATTACAAAAGCGCTATGGCCAATTGGAAGCAAAGGCCGCCCTGCTGAAAGCTAATCTGGCAGCAAAGACGGATGCTACCGGGAAGCAGGTCGAAGCCTATCTGAATGAATCAAAGGCCTGGTATGACAGCCTGAAATCACAGGCTTCACAGCGTTATGACAAGGAGCTCACAGACATGTCGACACGCATTGATGATGCAAAGGAGGCTGTGAAGCGCAAAGACAAGCAGGCTCGTACCAAGCTTGCTAATTTATTGGAACAGGCTGCTCAAATGCTCAAGGATAAAGAGGAAACCGAATAGAGTACTTAATAACAAAATTTTCCGGATTCTTGTTTTCTATGTTTTTTAAAAACGTTCTATCTGACTGAAAAAAATAATACCTTTTCAGTTAGATAGAACATTGGCGTTGTTGGTCTGCACCTAAGCGGGGCGGTACAGAATGGGTAATTATTTGTGGTTCCGTTGTGGTACTTTCATAAAGTGGCAGGATGCTGATTGTGGTTTCTGTGTATGGCGATTGCCAAAGGCAATTTGAATGAAAACGGGATGTCTTGCTAACAAGAAGAGGAGGTGCCAGATGAAAAAGATATGTGACCACCCTTTAGGTATCTTGTTTGCCGTTATTGTAGCTTTTTTCATCTCTTTCCTCAATTAGTATACATTGGGGGGCGCGAAGTCAGCTTCGCCGTTGTTGGTTGGCGCCCTCATAGTTTTTTTATGTTGTGTTTTGTCTGTTGTGCAAAAGAAGTAAAAAAAATAATAAGAGAAAAACAATGTCAAGTTGGTTCATATTAATGGTGGCGATTATATTAGAGGTGGC
>JAOZQU010000284.1 GCA_029932055.1 Desulfocapsa sp. | reverse complement strand
TTTCTTTATCCTTTTCGGTTAAATCAAAATTATCCTGTAAATAATCCAGCGACAGTTCATCTTTAATACTGTCATACAGCCCTGGTTTATGGTTACGTAACGCCTGAAGAAAAACCCGAATCGTTTCTTTGAATAATCCATAGCGAGATAACGTTGCAAGCCAGCCAAGCATGAAACACGAATCAACCCGCTGTTTATCCGTAGAAACATTACATATTTTAATGAAGTTGTTCGTCAGGTCAACAAATAACTGATAGGCGGAGGAGCCATCTTCCAGCTAACGATAAAACTTGAACAATGTGGTCTGATCTACAAATGCTTTACCGAATTCCGTAAAAGTTGCATTGATCCAATCGAGCCTGCGCATGAACATAAACTCAACCTGCCGCCAATTGAGTTGCTCAAGTGCCGTGAAGATCAAAAGCGATACCTTGAGCTTGACCGAAATATTAGGCGCCCCTTTTTTTTCTTCATCGTAAAGGTGTTTGAATTTATCCTCATCAATGAGAGGCCATATCTTATCCTTGTAGACAAAGGACCAATCATCTTCAGGCAAAAAGTTCGGTATCTGGAAAACCGGCTCTAAAAGAAAGGAATGAGGATTGATGAGCCGTAGAACGAAATTGCAGGCAACTCAGAGATCAATAGAGTTGGTTAATTTTTTTGATAGAGTCCTTCGTAAAGATCTTTTATCTGTCCTAACGGTTCAATGTCCGCCTTATCAGAGCAGGCAGAACGAAAACTTTCATAGGCCTGCCGGACCTTGTCGGCCATTCCGGCCTCGGCATAACATTGTAGCAAGAGCCGACAGATCTCCTCGTTTGCCGGGTCAAAGCCGATGGCCTTTTCGAGATATCGACAACCGTTTTGATAGTCCTGTCTCTGTATATACTTCTCAGCCATCCTGATGATTAGCCAGGAGAAATCTTTTTGCAGCCTTTCCCGCATGGCAAGTGCCCAGTACACGCTACCGATTTCCAGGAGAAATGGTCCATTATACAGGGCGATTGCCTTTTGCAGAAGTTGTCTTTTTCCCTCACCGGTGCCATTCTCAGTAGATGATACCTGGGAAACAAGCCGTTCAAAGGCCCAGGTATCGACCCAGCAGAATTTGGGGTTAATGGTGACCAGTCCATTTTGAACAATAACGGCATCATGGGTAGAAAGTATTTTTCTCAGACGCTGCATGGTTGTGGAAAGGGCACTGATGCCAGCATCCCCTAAAGCATCCGGCCATAAATACTCAGCCAGTTTTTCTTGGCTGATATTTCGTCCGCCAAGGGCAATAAGCGCATGTAACAGTTCCAGAGGCTTTCCCTTGGCTTTTCTGGAAAATCGGGCAGATTTGTCATTCACCAGCAGGCTGAAACGTCCAAGAGTGTAAATTTTGATTTTCCAGGGCCAGTTTTCCAGGGCAACCGGTGGAGATGATGGAATCATCTCCCGTCTGCGCACAACATCCCGAACGTATTCTTCTTCTATTCCCCTTTCCAACGCCAGGTAAAAAAGCCGTATCACTTGCTCCTGGTGCCAGAAATACCCGTTGCTATATCTATTTTCTCTGCCGATTGCCAGGGCCTTACTGAGATAGGTTTCAGCTCTTTTAACACTATTTTTTTGAAAAGACATCCATGCTCCGGCAAGCAGGCTGCTGAATTCCGACTGTAGGTCTTCAGCCTGTTTGGCAACATCCAAAGACTTGCTCAGGTATTCCAAGGCCTTTTCCGGGCGATTGTTGATATCCAGGGCCAAGGCCATGCCCAGGTAAATGAGATCATTGTTGATGGAAGTGCCCATGGATAAGATAAGGCGAACACCTGTCTCAGCATGCAAAAGAGCCCTGGAAGCATTATTTTCAAGCAGGGCCGCCCAAGTTGAGAGCACGTGAAAAAAACTCTGCTCCCATGGCCGCATCCTATCCATACAGCCTGCCATCTTCTGGAGATATTGCTCGGCTTGATTTCTGTGATTTTCACTTAAGGCCCCGGCTGCCAACTGGCCATAGAAATAATGGTTATACAGATGAACTCCGCTCATCTCGGCAATGTTCAACCCTGCATGCGCTTCCTGCTCACAGTCATCAAAATTTCCGTTCATCCACGAGAATGATGCTGCACAGTTTTTTAACTGAATTCTGGAAAAAGGAGGTAATTGTCGGGATTGATCAAAGGACCTGAAAAGAGTGAGATAATACTTGGCCCCGGCAAGATCGCCACGAAATAAAGATTTGACAATTAACAGGTTAAACGTATGCGCCTTGTTGACAACATCGATGTTCTGCTGAATTAGATTTTCTCCCCGTTCCACCCATTTGTCGAATTTTTCCGGGTCGGTTGAGGCAAGTCCAAGCGCATACAGCATACTGACAATGACCGGGGCCTGGATCTGCAAGGGCATGTGATCAAGGAATTGCTCAAGATGTGTAAATTCATCAATCCATTGTTGAAACGGAGAAAAGGAGCCTGATTTCAGCAGGATAGAATTTATGATTGCAGCCCAGCAAAGCAGTAATCCCGGTATGTCCTGACGGTGTTTAAACAGATGATAGGCTTTTTCAAGCAGGGGCATGCTGTGTACCGGATCAAGAAAAATTCGACACACTCCTAGCCAGTAAAGAAGCCAGGGCGAGTCATCACGAATTTGTGTTGGCATTGCTTCAATCCATTCCATAAGCGGGCGGATACGTCCTTCGGCATGTAATGCGGCAGCGTTTGCAAGGATAAGCGTTTTCAGGTTCTGCCAGCTTTCAGCCTGCACGAACAGAGAGGCTGCTTCTGCTGTTTCTCCTGAATTCTGCAGTAAAAGAGCGCCCTTTTCCTGAAGGTCACGAAGTGAGGTCTTGGTAAACTCATTTTCAGTCATTGCCAGCAGGAATTCCCTGAATAGGGGATGGTATTGATAGGTACTCTTAAATCCGGGCCTTCTGGAAACAATATAGTTATGCCTGTTTAGGGTAAGAAGGATTTTCGTCGATTTTTTTTCGCTGGAAAGTTTTCTTGCCATTGATATGGTCATGTGCGGAAGGAGTGATGTCCGTAAAAGAAAATTTCTGATTGTTTTGTCCAGTCGGTCAAAAATTTCCGCGGCAAAATACTGAAAAACCTCTTCCCGCGATTCATCAGTGATGTTTATGTCAGGAGGTTGTTCCGTATGCATACCAGCTTCAAGCAACAGCAGACCCGCCACCCATCCCGCTGCCTTTTCGTGCAGTAGAGATATTTTTTCTTTGGAGACCGATCCCCGCATTGTGAGAATTCCTTCTGATTCATCAAGGGTAAGTTGAAGATTCGGCCATGAAACAGTGGCGATTTTTCCATTGAGTTTTAATCGAATAAATGCAGCGGGCAGGGTGTTTCTGCTGATGATAACAAGCTGCATTCCCGGCGGCAGGTCGCCGATGATTGTGTCGACAATGTTGTGAATCAAGGAGTCTTCCGGGAGTTCCTGATAATTATCAAAAACAAAAACCACAGGAGGCGAGAGTCGCGCGCAAAGCTGTTCAAGATACCAGCGGGTAAAACTTAAGGGGTTTGCATAATATTCAACGGTAAATGGCGGCACATGCAGCTTGTGCCCGTCTGCCTGTTCCGCTCCTTTGGCGAGGTAATAAAAAAAGGTGAAGGGATCACTGTCTTCCGCATCAACCTGATACCAGATACAGGTGAGCCCTGTGCGATCTATGTAGCTGGAAACAAGGGCTGTTTTTCCTGAACCCGGTGGACCGGAAATCCAGAGGGCTGGTGTATCGCGAAGTTGATCAAGAAGGGTGTACAGGCGGGTGCGGGGAAAAAGGTCACGGCAAAGCGGTCGGGTAATTTTAGTGGGCACTGCTCTGTGGCTGCCTGACACGATGCGCCTCCTTTTTAATTTATCTGGATAGAAAGATCACTGCTGACATCAGGGAATACCTGTCCAAAAAAGGGTGTTGATAAGTATGCTCAAAATACGGCGCATAATAGTTAGTGTCGCCTA
>JAOZQU010000283.1 GCA_029932055.1 Desulfocapsa sp. | reverse complement strand
ATTACAAGACCGTCAACATTTACAGCCTTTCCACCCATACTTGGCAACTGGTTCGTAAAAGATTAGACCACCATATTTCAAAAAATATGGTGAATGGCTATTATGAGACAGTTTTTGCGGATATGGTTACAGAGGGTTGTCTCTCTTTTACCACGGTTCTCTTTGATACCGACCGCTGGTATGAGATTGACACCATTGCTGATCTGCACGCAGCTGCCCAGATATGCAGCCTTCATCACCAGCCATCTGCACCTATACCTGACCACGAGGTAAATGACCAAAGAGCCATAGGCATCCCCCCTTTCTCCAGACGACGACCAGCCATTGTTCGAACAAAAAGTGGATCTCGCCATTGCCTCGGCACCAAGATGCCCGCCTCGCCCTTAGCACCACAAGCCATTTAGTATACTAAAAAATGACCAATCAATACTCTACTGCGCAAGAGCGCTACGATTTTGTTTCCAGCCAGCATGGCGGCTATTGGCGCCATGATTTCATTGATCATAATTACCTCTACAACCTCTATTTTCCGCCGGAGGATTTTTTTACCCATCTTACCGGGCAAATCCATCAGTTGGTGTTAAACTACCCCATTGCTCAGAAAGACCTGGCAGGCCTGGTTGGCGATTTGATCGATCAGCCACCGGAACGCCTTGTCGTTGGCAATGGGGCGGCAGAGCTTATCAAGATTATCGCCACCATGGGCCATAAATTGATTGTACCGGTTCCATCATTCAACGAATACGCCAATGCTGCACCTGCCGGCAGTGTAGTTGAGTTTTCCCTTGAAGCACCCTCATTCCAGTTGGATGTGGACAAATTCGCAGACGAAGCCATCCGTTGTCAGGCAGATTTGGCAGTGGTCGTCTCTCCGAATAATCCCACTTCATTGCTTGTACCGAAGGTTGAACTTGTCCGCTTGCTGAAAAAGCTGGCAGACCACGACTGTATGCTCATCGTTGATGAATCTTTCATTGATTTTGCAGGAAACAGCGACCAGGAAACCCTGGCAACAGAACTTGACAAACACCCGAACCTGGCCATTTTCAAAAGCATGAGCAAGGCCTATGGTATCTGTGGCATTCGAATCGGCTACATGCTTACCGCTAACTCTGATTTTGCAGCAAAGGTTCGACAAGGACTCCATATTTGGAATATCAATGGCTTTGCTGAAGAATTTCTGCGTCTTGCCCCGCAGTACCGCCAAGAGTTTAGGGATAGCTGTAATAAGGTCAAAGCGGATCGTGATCATTTTTATGAACAACTCCAAACGATCCCGGGAATGACCGTCTACCGACCTGACGCTAATTATATTTTCTGCCGTCTGCCTGACCATGCTGCATCCGGTCCGCAAGTAACCGAAGCACTGTTTATTGAACATAATATTTATATTAAACACTGCCAGGGTAAAACAATGCCGGAATCCGACCGTTATCTCCGCATAGCCAGCCGTACCCAGGAAGAAAACAAGAGATTAGTCGAAACGTTAGGCGACATTATTGGCCAGGAAGGAAATTAATGGCCAGGCCCAACTCAGCGAATTCAACTGTTTCCATACTCTCTTTTGCGAGAGACCTGCCGAACATCTGTTCTCTGGCCGGACTTCTCTGCACAGTTCTTGCTATTTATTATGCAATACTTGGCCTCTTTCCAGCCGCGATGATCGGCCTGATCTGGGCGGTATTCTTTGATTGGAGTGATGGCATTATTGCCCGGCGTATGAAAGGGCGAAACGATAAACAGCGGGAGTTCGGCGGGCAGCTCGATTCCCTGATCGACGTTGTCAGCTTCAGTATTTGTCCGGCAATTATCCTGTTAAGTTACGGACATTTCAGTCCCTGGTTCCTCCCTGGAGCCTTTGTTATTGTTGCGACCGGGGTACTCCGCCTCAGCTATTTCAATGTCTTCGGCCTGGTTGAAACGTCGACTTACATGGGACTGGCATTGGACAACAACGTTATTATCCTGGTCTTTGTGTTTCTGCTGAATGGAATACTCAGCCAAACTGCCTTTGCTGTTTTTCTCTATATCCTGCTTATGCTGCTGGCCGCTTTTAATGTGGCCTCGATTAAAACTCCCAAATTCGCCGGTCGATGGTATTACGCTCTCATGCTGTACACCGTGGTCATAACCGCGCTATACGGCTGGCAACTCTGGCATATTCAGGGCTGAAGAACATACAACATGATAAACTACACTTTCTCTTAGAAAGTGCATCTCGGATGATACCAGTGAATTGGTAATTTATGGAGCGAATAACTTTTCCCAGTTTCCACGGCGTCAGAATAAAAGGGGTCATTTCCCAGTAGAATAGAAGGTTTTATTTCACTCTGACCCCAATTACTCTTAGTTGCCTGGGTGGAATTTACCTGTAGCCAACTGAAATAATGGCATCAAGATTGTAGTATTTTGTTTTGTACTCTTTGCCGTCTTCGGCAGTTGTTTCCAAAATAGAAATAACTGAATTTTCTTCCAACTCACTGCTTTCAAATATATTTTTCAAGTGCTTGCTGATAGCCGGTATTTGTACTCCAAAAAGCTCAGCCATGCGCTTCTGAGTAAGCCAGATATTTTCATTATGGAAAAATATCCCAACCTTAACCTTACCGTCTGGAGCGGTATAGAGCAGAAACTTAGTCAGCTCATCTTTGATACTCAGTTGCTTTGTCATTTTTCAAAAATATTTTCACGATGATAAGTCAGAAATTCTTCATGTGGCTGAAACTTTTCTGGTTGAAATATGGGCTTACCATGATAATCCTGCAAGGCAGAAATGAAAAATGTATCATTTTTTGGAATTGTCTTTCTCTTTGAAACACAAACAGTCATATCGCGATCGATTGTTATCAAACCAGAATCAAATGCCTTGTCGTGCAACATTGACAAGGATAAACCATTCCTCGGATTTAGCCTATTTTCTCTATCAATACTCCAGGGAACAATGTGACTTGCGACCAACAATTGTGGAACAGAAAGCCCTGAAATACAGCACTTATTGTCGTAAGCACTTAAAACCGCCTGCCGGAAGAAACTTTGTCCCACACGGTTTTTTGATGTAACAATCTTATTTTCTCCAGTGTAGTCCTGTTGTTCTTCAGTAGAATCTTGATCATCCAAGGTTACACTGTGTTCTATAGATACTTTTGACAGAACTTCATTAATTGCATTCTCAGACTGACCCACGAAATGCTCCCAGCCATTTTGCATTTCTTCCCACATTTGTCGATCGGCTTTTGATGCACCCTTCAACCCCTTGCGCCCGGAGGCGATTATTGCCGGATCAAGACTTGCGATATTTGTTAATTTCATGGCCAACGCTGATGGTGTTCTTCCCAAAAGTCCAGCGTATTTGATAATCTCTGGATTTCTTGAATGCAACTTTCCAAATGGCATCTTGCAGTAGAGACTGAATGCCACTAAAAGTTGTTGTCGAGTCCAGGCTATTCTACTTGGCACCTTTAACACCTTTTACAAAAACGATGAGCGAACAGAGTTAAAACTTCGGAATATTTTCTTTTCGTTGAACTTCTTTTTCATTTATCAAAGCCTGCTCCCAAATAATCGCCTCCGGCGCATCTACATACAGATTCATTCTATTTGTGCTGTAAGCGAGACACTTGTTTGTGTTAACCCAGCGGAGATGCGCATGATCGAAAAACCTATTACCGCTGTTTTTACGGCTGAAGAGTGTTGCCGCACGCAATTTCTTCCATTTTCCTCCATGCAGTTCTGCTTTTAAAACAGCTTCAATTTCATCGGCCTTGAGTACCTGTGTTTCACCGGACTTTGGTAATTTCGCATAGTACATCCGTACAGCATGATCATTGATATAGCCAACTCGAATCTGCCAACCTTGATAGTGATACGTTTTGTTGGCTGCGGTTTTCAAAATGGGAGAAATCGTATCCTGTATATTTTTCATAGGGCTCCCGTACCTTGCCTGATTTGTTTCTATAGATTCACCCAAGCGGGCAAGAGCTATTGT
>JAOZQU010000282.1 GCA_029932055.1 Desulfocapsa sp. | reverse complement strand
ACCCTTTTATTATAGGTTTTTTCGCAGTGCACTTCATCGGCAACATCTTCTGCAATATGAACATGCAGGCCAGTATTGTATTTACGGGCAAGGCTGACAGATTTTTCGAGAAGATCATCGCCCACAGTAAAAGAGGCGTGGAGACCGATCAGGCCGGGACGGCCGGAGGCAAGGTACGAGTCATGTTCGGCAAGACTTTTTTCTGCAAGCTCGGCACCGTTTCGATCAGAAGATTCATGGCACATGAGATGACCGATGCCGCATTTTTCAAAGGCGCTGGCAACAGTTTCCAGACTCCCCTCAACATGCATGGGAGAAGCATGATGGTCGATACAGAATGTTACACCACGACGAGCCATCTGCAGGGCAGCAGCAAGGGCACTGGCTTCAACCATATCCTTATCAAGACGCTTATCAACCCGCCACCAGACATATTGCAGAATTTCGGTGAAATTTGTGGGAATTTGTGGTGGTGCGGGCATTCCACGACAAAGGGCAGAATAGATATGGTGATGGCCGCAAGCAAAGGAACGGGTAACAAAGCGACCTTTACAGTCGATTACCCGGTCGCTATCTTTGCGTTTTCCTGCTGAAGGAATCGCATCTATGAGATTCACGCCACCAGTTGCTCCTTCTTCTACGGCAAGATGGGTGGAAGTGACCTTAAGTATTTGGGAATCGATGTATTGGGTGTTCTGTAGATATAGAGTCATTGGCTCATTCCTGTCTGTGCAATCTGCTCCGTCATTCCAGCGCAAGGCGGGAATCCAGAATGTGTTGAAACGACTAGATTCGCGCCTACGCGGGAATGACGGAAGAGCAAAAAATAAGTATTTAAAAGCTTATTACTTCTTCTCTATCGCCTCCAAAGGCAAAGAAAATCTACGCTTCCCATCATAATCATAAAAAGCATTGGCAATGGCTGGTGCTGTTGCTATACAACCAATTTCACCAACCCCTTTGGCACCATATGGCCCTTCCGGGTCGTCGGACTCCACACCAATCACCTCAATCGCTGGCAATTTATTTATCTTGGGAATACCAAGTGCTCTGTATTTATCCGAAGTGAGTTTACCATCTTTAAGGGGTACTTTTTCAGTGAGGGCATATCCAATGCCCATGGCCACTCCACCCTCGATCTGGCCTTGAAACAGTTTGGGGTTGAGAATTTTCCCGGCATCATGGGAGGCGATAACTTTTTCAAGCTTGCCGTCATCATCAAGGATTGCAAGATTAGTGGCGTAGCCGTAGCAAATATGGGAAATGATCTCGCCGGGTTTCCCATCTGCCTGGGTGTAATCGCAGAAGAATTCACCTCTGTATGTACGGCCGGCAAGCTCCTCAAGTGATTTTTCTTTGAGGTCTTCTTTTAAATCTTTCGCAGCATCGATAATGGCACGACCAAGAAGCAAGGTACCACGGCTTGCAGTGGTGGGGCCGCCAATGGCACCGGATGCAGTGGTGACAAAAGGCGTGATCAGGTCAATATCTGTTATGCCTGTTGCCTCGCAAAGTACCTGCTGTGCGATTGTGTGCACCCCCTGTCCCATCTCCGTCCATCCATGGTGAAGGATAATTTTACCACCTTCATGGATTTCAATAACAACTCTGCTGAGTTCAGGAATACCGTTACCCACCCCGCAATTTTTTACAGCACAGGCAAGTCCTTTATATTCTGCTTTATCGTATGCCTCTTTGACACTTTCCAAGGTTTCTTTAAGTCCAACACTTGCTGTGAGCACCTGGCCCGGAGCAAGCATACGACCGATATCAAGGGCATTGTCGTAGCGAAACTGCCAGCGATCAAAGCCACCTTTTTTGCAAAGCTCATCAATTAAACATTCAAGGGCAAAAGTGGCCTGGTTAACACCAAAGCCTCGCATGGCACCGCAGGGAATATTGTTGGTGTAAACAGAGCGTGCTTCGATATCAACGGCCTCAAAATGGTAGCCGCCAGATGCATGGGTTCCGGCCCGATCCATAACCGGGCCGCCAACAGAGGCATATGCGCCGGTGTCGCCAATGATTCTTGCATGTAATGCTGTGAGCATTCCTTTTTCATCACAGCCAATCTCATAATCCATACTGGTTGGATGACGTTTGGGATGCATACGGATAGACTCAGGTCTGCTGAGTTTGTATTTTACTGGAGTTTTCAGTAAATGGCAGGCAAGGGCAGCATGACCTTGCACGGTTATGTCTTCTTTACCGCCAAAAGCACCACCACAGTCAACAATTTCAACTTCTACCTGATTCTCTGAAAGAGCAAGCTGATGGGCAATTTCATCCCGTTCGCGGTATGGCCCCTGGCTTTGGGAAAAAACGTGAATTCCGTTTTCTTTAGGAATAACCACACAGCATTCCATTTCAAGAAAACCGTGGTCAATGGTTGGGGTTGTATAAGTACCTTTAGCAGTAAATGCAGATCCGGCAAGGAGGCCGGCGACATCGCCTCGTTTTATGATCTTTTCACCAAGAAGATTGCCCGTTTCATGGATCTTGATAGGGCTGTCAAGGGCCTTCAGCATATCGGTGAGTGGTTCAAGAACCTCATATTCCACTTGAATAAACTCAACCGCAGCTCTTGCCTGAGCCTCATTTTCTGCAACAACAGAGGCAAGTACATCACCAATATAACGGGTGATTTCACCTTGTTCTATCATCAAGGGCCAGTCTTCAACTATAAGGCCTGAGTTTCGTTGTCCTGGAATATCAGCAGGCAGCAGGACACGTTTTACGCCGGGCTGCTTCGCTGCTTCACTTACATCAATGGAAAGAATTCTGGCTCTTGGATGATCGGAAAACTTCAAGGCACCGTGGAGCATACCCTCAAAACGCAAATCATCGATAAAGGGTTTGCGGCCAATGGCCCGTTCAACAGCTTTAAATTTCGGGCTGGAGACACCGATTCCCGCTTTATCCTCAAATGGTGTATCTTGGTTTTCACGCAGGGCTGTTGCTGCGGCAATGACTGCATCAACAATTTTCACATAGCCGGTACAACGACAGAGGTTAAATTGTAACGCTTTTAAAACCTCCGCTCTGGTGGGATTATTGTTTTTTGTCAGCAAAATTTTGGTTCTGGTCAGAAATCCAGGTGTACAAAATCCACACTGCACAGCACCGCTGCCAACAAATGCCTTGCCAAGGGTTTGTAAAAGGGACTCAGGCAAACCTTCAAGGGTAACAACATTCTTCCCCGCAACTTTTTTCATGGGTGTAGCGCAGGCAAGAACTCCCTTGCCATCCACTTCCACAAGACAGGCTCCACATGCAGCCTGTCCTGAACAGCCGTCTTTGGCTGCGGTCAGGTTTTTATCGTTGCGTAACCAGGAGAGCAGAGAAACATCCTCGTCACCTGTGTATTGTGTCCCTTCACCATTGAGTGTTAGTTCAATCATAGAGTCCCTCTTTTTGTGTCTATGGCTACTACTCGTTAGAATACCCTTGGAGTTGCACGATCCATCAAGCGTTGCAGCACGTCTGCAGAATTTTTCATCTTAGACAAAAAGATCATTGCAGCAATAATATAAGGTTTATAGCTGGCTTCTTTATACTGCGGTACACGGTAACGGTCAAAGACTGAAGCTTCCACCTCACCATGTTCGCAGGAAACACCACTGATATCAGCCGGCAGGCAATGCATGTACAGAGCAGATCCGTTATGGGTGGTGGACATAAGTTCCTCCGTGCAGGTCCAGTCCATATGGTTTTTGTTCTGGCTGAGCAATTCCTGCTCAAGGGCTTTAATTCCGTCCATATCGCCATTGCCATATAGATAAGTGCGTTTTTCCATTGCCGCAAAAGGTGCCCAGCTTTTAGGGTAAACGATATCAGCGTCCTGAAAGGCTTCAGCCATGGAGTTTGATTTGGTGAATGATCCACCGGCTTCAGCAGCCTGTCTGGCAGCAATCTCCTCGACTTCCGGCATTACCTCATATCCTTCAGGGTGAGCAAGCGCAACGTCCATTCCAAAACGGGTCATCA
>JAOZQU010000006.1 GCA_029932055.1 Desulfocapsa sp. | reverse complement strand
TGGGGTTGAGTTGCAGGGCCATGGCATTGATTGTGAAATCACGCCGGTAAAGATCAAGCTTGAGAGAGGAGAGTTCGACTGTGGGAAGTGCTGCCGGATACTCGTAGTATTCAAGTCTTGCAGTGGCAATATCTATTTTAAATCCGTCCGGAAGGGTCACGTTTGCGGTGATAAAGCGATCGTGGGTTCTAACCCTGCCACCCGTCTTTTTAACCAGTTGTCTGGCAAAAATAATGCCATCACCTTCCACCACAATATCAAGATCCAGATTTTTGTGTTTTGTGAGCAGATCCCTGACAAATCCCCCAACAGCATAAGCTTTAAATCCTGAATCCTCTGCAACTTCACCGATTGTTCGGAGCATGATGATGAGCTCGCGGCTCAGGCATTCACTCATCAGTTGCAGTATGTTTTTGTTTTTTTCCCGTGGCGACTCTTCATCTTCGTGTGAGAGGTTTTGTGGAAGGTGACCTGGGTCATTGATCAGCATGTTGAGAAGGTCGGTTCGTGTAATAACGCCTTCGAGCTGTTGGTCATGGATAATGGGGATTAGGCGTTGTCTGTGCTCAATGATCAATTCTTCAATGTCTGCAAGAGTCGCACTGAGTGGAAGAACCTCGATGTCTGTTGTCATGTAATCGCTGACTGGAAAGGATCCGAGATTGTGATGGATTGCTTTTTCGGCAATTCTACGGGAAATGGTTCCGACAACATTGACAGGTGCTATTGTGGATTGTTTAGTCTCAGGGGGCACCGCAGAGAGTACTGGCAATACTGTTATGTTGTATCGGGTCAGCAACGTGTTGGCTTCTAGAATAGAGGTGTTCTCAGGGATGGAAATAACCGGCTGGGAAAGCATTTCCTCAGCAATGGCTTGTGGTTTGATATGTCTGTGCAAGCTACGAATTAATATTTCCTGAGCCTCGATCATGCTCATGTCGCGCACTGTCGCTGAGGCTGCTGTGGCATGACCACCACCATTGAAATCTCTTGCGATACTACCAACATTGACTTCTGCAATGCGGGATCTTGCAATGAGATAGATGCGGCCTTCCATGGATACGAGACAAAAGAGGCAGTCCAGGTTTTCCATTACCATAAACCGCCTGACTATCAGAGAAAAATCGTCTTCATATTCCTGTAGAGTAAGGTTGACCGCAACAATTTTTATACCTGATATCATGTAGCTTTTGGCCGTTTTTGTCAGTTCATGGATCAGGTTGACCTGGCGGGCAGTGAGGTCATAGGAGAGAAATTGAGAGATGATGTCCAGCTGGGCATTTTGTGTAAGTAACCAGGCAACTGCGAGCAGGTCATCAGGTGTGGTGGTCAAATGGGTGAGGGAGCCGGTATCTTCATAGATGCCCAGTCCAAAAATTGTAGCTTCTTCCTGGCTGATGGAGATTTTTTTTTCCTGCAGAATCTGGCAGAGGATGGTTGTCGTTGCCCCGACCTGGGCAATTACTTCAACCTGTCCTTTCATGGCATCAGCGTTGTCCGGGTGGTGATCATAAAGATGCAGGGAAATTCCTGGGTTGGCCAGGCAGAGAGCAAAATCACCAATACGAGTTTTTTGACGGGTGTCAACAACAATGAGAGTATCTACCTGAGTGAGCTCAATATGCTTGAGTTTTACAAATTCATACCGGTACTGCAGAGTTTCATTGATGAATTTGCGGACATTTTTTTCCTGGGAACCAGGGAATGACATCACTGCATCGGGATAAAGTTTCTGCACTGCTATCATGGAGGCAAGACCGTCAAAGTCTGCGTTGAGATGGGTGGTGATGATTTTCATGTTTCACTATCCACTATCCACTATCTGCTGTCAACTCCAGTCAGCCACGTGGATGAAACTTCTTGTGAATAGATTTCAGTCTCCCTTCGTCAACATGGGTATAAATTTGGGTGGTGGTAATGTCAGAATGGCCGAGCATGATCTGCACTGAACGGAGATCCGCGCCATTTGAAAGAAGATGTGTGGCAAAAGAGTGGCGGAGACTGTGCGGTGAAATTTCTTCTTTTATGCAAGCAGCCCTGGCAGCTTCTTTGATGATCTGCCAGAATCTCAGTCGCGTCATTCCTTTACCTCGATTGGTGACAAAGAGAGTGTTGCTGCGTCTGCCTTTGAGGATCAATGGGCGAGAGGATTCAAGGTAGGTGTCGAGAGCATTTTTTGCAGGAATTCCAAAAGGAATGAGCCTTTCTTTTTCACCTTTGCCAATGACCCGAACAAAACAGGATGAGAGGTTGCAGCAGGTAACAGACAGTGTAACCAGTTCTGAAACCCTGAGCCCCGTAGAGTAAAGGAGCTGCAACATTGCATAGTTACGTTGCAGCAATGGAGTAGACATTGCCGGCGGCGTCAGCAGTCTGTCCACCTGATCAATGGATAATCCTTTGGGAAGACTTGTTCCACTTTTTGGTGTTGTAATATTGCTGAAGGGGTTGGCCGAGAGCAAGTTTTGGGAATGGAGATATGAAAAGAAGCTTTTAAGAGCTGAGACCCTTCTTGCGTTGCTGCGATGTGAAATCTGCCTGTTGCGGCACTGTTCAAGAAAACCGTGAATGGTTTTGCTGTTTACCTGTTGCAGGGATTTCCTGTTCTTCAGCAGAAAGGCAAGGAAGAAGTCAATGTCAGCGTCGTAAGCTTTGACAGTATTTTCTGCAAAGCGTTTCTCAGTAATCAGGTAGTGGAGAAAGAGCTCTTTTGCAGAAATAAACTCTGGTGGGAAGGGTATTCTGGTGATGGCAGAGTAGGGTGAAAAAGAGAAAACGCCCGGTGCATTACTATGCAACGGGCGTTAGGAAACAATTGCTTATGATCTCAGCCGCGTTTGATACGGTTGAACTTACGGAGTTTACGGCGAGCTTCAGCTTGTTTACGACGTTTTTTTACACTTGGCTTTTCGTAGTGCTCACGACGTTTTAGCTCTCGTTTGATTCCATCAATCTGCAGTTTCTTTTTCAGCTGCCTGATGGCATACTCAAGATCTCCACGAACTTCAACTTCTATCATTTGGGGCTCCGTTATAAACAATATTTACGAGAAATCCGGTATATGAAAAAAAAGTGTTCCGGATTTTCAATACAATTAGCAATAATCAAGACAGTAATCCTACTTATATAAGAAAAACTTCTGCGTATGTCAATGGCTTTTTCATAGGTTCGGATGGATATCGTTCATCCGTTATCAGGGAAGATCTTTTTGGGGTTCATTATATTTTTCGGATCAAACATGTTTTTAATCTGACGCATGACCATGATGCTGGTTTTATTGAGTTCCAGTGAAATAAAAGGTGATTTGGTAATTCCCACACCGTGTTCTCCTGAAAGACTGCCGTTCATGTTGATAACCTTATGGAAAAGTGCTGTTTTGGCTTTTGCCGATTTTTTTGTTTCTTTGGGTGAGCCATTGGCTGCCATTATGTTGACGTGGATGTTACCATCTCCTGCATGACCAAAAGTGAGAATGGTAATATTCAGATCTTTTGCAAGATCTTCGCAAAAATGTACTAACTCAGGGATACGATTTCGTGGAACCACCACATCCTCACTTGTTTTATGCGCACTGAGCTTGAAAGACGCTTGGGAAATAGAGCGTCTGGCCAACCATATTTCCTGGATTTCTTCATCTGTTGTGGCCTGTTGCAAGGTGCAGCTGTTTTGTTTTGCCACCAGAGACTTGAGCTGATTTGATTGTTCTTTAACGTTTTCTTTGCTGCCGTCAATTTCAATTATAAGCATGGCCCGGGTCGTATCGTCTGGTGGATCAGGCAAAAGCTCCGAGACAAGTCGCAGCGCAGTTTTATCCATATATTCCAAGGTGCAGGGAAGGATGTTTTGCTGTAAAATGATTGCCACCAGTTCTGTGGCTTTTTGCAGGGAAGAAGACTGTAAAAGAAATGTTTCTTTGTGTTCCGGCAAGGGCAGGAGCCGGGTAATGATTTTTGTGATGATTCCCAGTGTGCCTTCAGAACCTATAAAGAGGCGAGTGAGATCATAGCCTACAACTCCCTTCTCAGTACGGGTTCCAGTGGTGAGTATTTCGCCATTTGCAAGTACTATTTCCAAGCCGATGATTGAGTCTTTGGTAACTCCGTATTTTATTGCCGACGGTCCTCCGGCACATTCCGCCACATTGCCGCCTATGGTACAGAACTTGAGGCTTGCCGGATCCGGTGCGTACATGAGATTATGTTTTTTCAGCGTTTGCTGGAATTCTCCTGTTATTACTCCCGGCTCCACAATTGCGATTTGGTTGGCACAGTCGATTTCAAGGATGTGGTTCAGGCGTGAACAGCTGAGAACGATCCCTCCGCAAGTGGGCAGAGCCCCGCCGGTTGTGCCACTGCCGGCCCCTCGGGCAACAATCGGGAAGAGGTGTTTGTTGGCAAGCCCTACAAGTGCTGCAACCTGGGCAGTGGAGTCAGGGAGAGCTATGGCATCAGGCAGAAATGTCTGTTTGCTGCTGTCGTATGAATAGCAGTGCAGCTCTTCAATGTCTCTGCTGCAGTTGTTCGGGCCAACAATGCTGACAATTTGTTGAAAAATTTTTTCATCCATTGTTGTATATTACCCGTCAGCAGCAAAAAAAACAGCAAGGATCTGACCACGAATGTGGATGTTGATATATTCATGATGTGGAATTACTAAGATCAGTTTTAACAAAAATGACGATAAAAAATTGAGGAAAGATTCGTGACAAAGAAAATTCGATTGGCTCTGCTTGCCGGTGGAGCATCAGGGGAGCGAGAGGTGTCTCTTGCCGGAGCAGCCGGTTTTGAAGAGGCCATAGATCGTGAGAAATATGAGCTTTGCCGTTATGATCCGAAAACGGATCTGGTAAAACTGGCAATAGAAGCAGATTTCATTGATGTTGCTTTTATTCTTCTCCACGGAACCCATGGAGAAGATGGAACAGTACAGGGGTATCTTGATCTGCTTGGCATACCCTACCAGGGATCTGGTGTCCTTGGCAGTGCGCTGGCAATGGACAAAAATATGGCCAAGATATTGTATCGCCTGCACGATTTACCTGTTGCAGCCTGGGAAATGGCAAAAGCCGAGGACAAAACGAATCCGGAACGACTCCTTGAAACCCTGCAGTTTCCATTGGTGATCAAACCGATTCGTGAGGGCTCAAGTCTTGGTATGAGTGTGGCTGGGAATATTGACGAGTTACAGGCAGGAATCTGTCTGGCCTATGAGCATGATTCCGAAGTCATGGTGGAACAATTTATTTCCGGCAGGGAAATTACAGTGGGGGTATTGGGTAATAAGGAGCTCACTCCTCTGCCGTTGATAGAGATCATTCCCGGTAATGAGTTTGTGTTTTTTGATTACACCGCAAAGTATAAAGAGGGCGCGTCTCGGGAAATCTGTCCGGCTCCTGTGAGTGACAGTATTGCACAAAGAGCGAAAGAGTTTGCTGTTGATGCTCACAGGGCATTGCAGTTGCGAGGTTATTCAAGAACCGATATGATGCTTGCTCCTGACGGAGCTCTGTATATCCTGGAGACTAATACCATCCCCGGCATGACTCCCACAAGTCTTTTGCCTCAGGCTGCAAAGGAATTCGGGCTCAACTTCACAGAACTTATTGACAGGCTTTTGCAGCTGGCTTTGGAGTGAAAAAAAGACTAATTGCTTTCCAGAAAACAGCGCATATGATCACTGCGTTTAGGATGCCTGAGGCGTTGTAAGGCCTCCTGTTCAATCTGACGAACTCGTTCCCGGGAGACGTTGAACTGCTTTCCCACTTCTTCAAGTGTGCATTCACACTGTCCGCCAAGTCCAAAACGAAGCCGAAGAACTTGGGCCTCTCTGGGGCTCAGGGTGTCCAGGATAGTATCTATCTGCTGGTGAAGATCAGCTGTAATGGCAATGTCATCCGGGAGAACGGCTCTTTTGTTTTCCAGGATCTGCATCAGGTTGTGGCTGTTTTCTCCTACTGGCTCGTCAAGGGAAACAGGTTCCATGGAAGTCTCGATGATGGAGAGCATCTTGTTGTAAGGCATGTAGGTGTCACGGGAAAGTTCGGCCATTGTAGGTTTTCTGCCAAGTTGTTTGCGTAATCCACTGAAAGTTTTGTTGAAATGATTACGTGAAACAAGAAAATGGGCAGGGAGCTTGATGGTTCTTGTTTTTTCCGGTATGGCCCTGGTAATTGCCTGTCTGATCCACCAGGAAGCGTAGGTGGAAAAGCGTCTTCCAGTATTGTGATTAAAGCGAAATACTGCCCGCATTAAGCCGATACAACCTTCCTGGATGAGGTCGGCCAGGCTAAGTCCTCTGTCGGTGTATCGTTTTGCGATGGAACAGACCAGGCGGAGGTTTGCGGTAATAAGGAGATCTTTTGCTGTTTCTATTTCCTGAGCCAAAATCCTGAATTGTTCACAGAGATAGAGGGTTTCGTCATCATAGGGCTCTGTTCTGCAGACCGAATCCAGTGTGGTGAGTACATGGTCAAGGCGACGTTTGCCTGGTTTGATGGGATTATCCTTTTTCTCCCATTTTTTCACAGTTTTTTGCAGAGAAAGGATTTTGCTGGATGAAGAATGTATTTCTTTGACACTTTGAATGATGTAACAAAAATTGTTTCGGATTATTTTTGCGTAGTTAACTTCATCTTTATGACTGAGGAGTTTTGCCGACTGCAGTTGCTGTGCCACAAGGGAGGGGGGTTGTCTATCATGCTTACTGTAAGTAGGCGACCGATGCGCTTTTGATGCTTTTGACTCAGGGGGTGTTTTTATCGGTGTTTTTTTCATTGTGTTCCTTTCTATGTGAAATGAAGGGCAATAAGAGTTTTACTGAGCTAAGGAGCAAAAAATATACCATTTGGCCCTGTCTCTTTGTATGTGTCGTGATTTCAGGGTGTTGTTGTAAGGTGGTTGTTTGGCTTGGATGTTGTAGGTGTGGAGATTGTCAGGAAATCGACAACTTTATTTCCGATATGCTTAAAATGAAATTAAGTTGAATTGTTGTCAGGGGTTATTAAATGTGTGATGATGCATTGAAGCCAATGGCACCAGTAGTTTGCTTGACAAATAGAATTTGTGTGCTTAAAATTAATTATACTGTAAAGATAGTTTCCGATTTTGGGTTTTGATAGACATCAGGAATATAAAAATATGGAATCAACAAAGAAACTTTCGTTAATTAGACAACACCTTTCGCAAGTGACTGGGAGTTGGTCGGTTGATGATTACAATGCGTTGTTGACATTTTATATCAGGGTGCTACCAAAGCTGATGCAGGTGGAGCGCTGCACTATTTTTCTGAAGGAGTCCAGTACAGGTTCGCTGGTTTCAATGTATGGGACAGAACTTGAGAAAAATGGTATCGAAGCTCCTTTGGAAGGAAGCTTTGTCGGTCAGGTACTGGCTGATGGAAAAAGTGTTATTGAAAACGATTTGCATGCAAAAAATGGATACCATCTTTTGGCTGATGAACAAACAGGATTTGACAGTCGCAACACGCTCTGTACTCCCGTAACCAGTGTTACCGGAAATAAAGTTCTTGGTGTTATCCAGCTTTTAAATACTTTAGAAAACAAACCTTT
This sequence comes from Desulfocapsa sp., assembly GCA_029932055.1. Classification (GTDB taxonomy): domain Bacteria; phylum Desulfobacterota; class Desulfobulbia; order Desulfobulbales; family Desulfocapsaceae; genus Desulfocapsa. Next base: position 34,280 of record JAOZQU010000006.1, on the reverse strand, counting down.
TACTGAAGAAAATCAAGAAGAACTGGAAGAAATTGCCGGCTATTTGTCTATTTCCATAGAGTCGATTCTTCTCAATAAAAAGATTATTCATATTGCTGGGCAACTTGACAGCGAGGTTTCAGCTTTAGAGTTTGATGCTGTTCGGGAAGGTCGGTTTATTGCAGAAAGTCCTTCTATGCGAGAACTCCTTGATCTTGTGTTGGTTTTGCGGGATACTCCGGTGAATGTTTTAATCCAGGGAGAGAACGGAACCGGTAAAGAACTTGTTGCCAAGATGATTCATGAAAATGCGGGTAAAGCGGGCCGTCCCTTTATTCCTGTCAACTGCGCCTGTCTTCCCGAGGCATTGGTGGAAAGTGAATTTTTTGGTCATGAAAAGGGAGCATTTACCGGGGCTGATAAAAGTCGAAAAGGGCGTTTTGAAGAGGCTAAGGGCGGTTCTCTGTTTCTTGACGAAATAGGTGAAATGCCTCTCATTGTTCAACCCAAATTTTTGCGTGCTATTCAGGAACAGGAAGGATGCAGGCTCGGTAGTAGCGTTATTATTCCATATGATGTACGTCTTATTTCAGCAACGAACCGCAATCTGGCAAAAGAGGTGGAAAATGGAAAATTTCGAGAAGATCTGTTTTTCAGGCTTTTTTCTGTGGAAATAGAAATTCCACCCTTACGTGAAAGAAGGGAAGATATTTTACCTCTTGCTCTCTCTTTTCTTGAATCTACTAACCTGAAATTCAAGAAAAATGTGGCAGGATTCAGTCCAAATTTACTTGCTCTCCTTGAAGAATATTCCTGGCCCGGAAATGTCCGGCAATTGTTAAAGGAAGTGGAGCGTTTAGTCGCCCTGACCAGAGATGATCTTCTTATGCAGATTGATACCTGTTCCCGTGAGTTACGCTCCTATGCTGAAAGGAACTATGTAGGAGAGACAGTGGTGGCAAGTGATGATTGTTCTCTGCCTGATCAGGTGACATCCCTTGAAAAACGACTCATTATTAAGGCACTGAAGAAGACTGAAGGAAATAAAACTCAGGCTTCCAAGCTTTTAAATATTACCAGACAGGGGCTGTTGAAAAAGATAAAACGTTACCAGTTAGTATTTTAGTGCCTTACAGAATAATTTCTCGGAGTCTCGTACCTCGCGGATCTGTTTTTTTTTCAAAGAAACTTTCTGATAAGGCACTTATCCAGTGAACTGTCTTTTTTCCGGTTGAACCGGGTTAATACCTTACAGATTGTTTTTCATTCCCACCCTTGTTTTTTTTTTCGTCAAATGAGAGGATAGAATTAGGCTTGCGTCTCTGTGGATATATTCTGCTTAGTTTACGTAATTGTTTCTATTTTTTTGTTTGGGAATGGTCTGCATGAATTTTTTTGCTGGAATATATTGTTGTTTTCTGCTCCTCCTTCCCCTGTTGCTCTGCTCCTGCGATGCAACGAAGCATCCTTTTAAAGCTTCTGTTCAAAAAAAAGAAATTCTCATCTACTGTGGAACAACAATGCTCCAACCCATCATGGAGCTCTCTGCAATTATAAAAGAAGAGCATGATTGCGTGGTTAAAGTCAGTTGTGGCGGATCGAGCCATCTTGCAAAGTCAGTGGAGGTGAATAAGATCGGTGAGTTATTTTTTCCGGAATCTGTTGTGTATATTCATATGTTACAGGAAAAAGGCCTGATCACCGAAACAGTTGATGTGGGGTATAATGAAGTTGCTCTCTTTGTTCGTAAGGGAAATCCCAAAAACGTCAAAGCAGATCTGATGGAGTTGATGCGTCCTGAGTTGCAGGTAGCGATAGGAGCCAATAATGCAGGAGCCATTGGAAAAGCGACGCAGATATGTCTTACAAAAAAAGGAATATATGATGATGTCTCCCGTAAGGCATTATTTCTCACAACAGATTCCAAGGGCCTGGTACAGGCTTTGCGCAAGAATAAAGTAGATGCAGTCCTCAATTGGCGGGCTGTGGGGCATATCAGGGGAAATGACCAGCATATTGATGAAATTTGCTTGCCCAGAGAAAAGACGTTGTACCAGAAACTTACCATGGGGCTTCTAGCCTGCAGTAAAAATCCTGAGTTGGGTCAGTACTTTTTTTGAGTTGGCTGCTTCCAGCCGAGGTAAGGAAATTTTTTCGCGTTATGGATTGTAAAAGATGAAAAGAAATGATCTTAAAGAGCCGATTGTTCGTCAGGTTCTACTCCTGCTCTTTGTTTCTTTCCTGGCCATGATATCTTTGCTCATGATCCACCGCTATACGCAGAAGCGTGTAGATTTTATCCGTTCCCTGGCAAATAATGAGCAGGTAAAAGTTGAATTAAGCTATCTTGCCCATGAAAATCTGCAGACCATACGATCCTATTTTCAGAATATGTCTCTGATTAGTACCGAAAATGAACTCCAATCACTAACTTTGAAAATAAATCATGGAATTGAAAGATTAGAGAAGATCTTTTCAGTTATAGAGCATGGTGGTGCGGTAACTCATACCTACAAAGTGAATTTTGCTGATAGAGAAGAAATAGTACGCAAATTTATCTATCAGAATTACTACAAAAACCGGATCACTGTCGAAGTTATAGAAATACGGGCTAAATTAGTTGAGATGCAAAGATATGTTGCTGATTTCTGGCAAATATTGGCATCTGTGATGCAGCAGGATATGCCTTCCATAGCGCAGGGCTTCCAAGGGGGGGAGAGCTACTACGAGCAACTTGTCTGTACATTTAAACGACTTGATCCTTTTTTTGACCGGCTTATGGAAAATTCATACCGGATCTATTTTGATGCTGAATCAGAAATGCGGAAACTGGAACACGTAGCAGTCGACGTGGAAAGGAGTTTCCAGAAGCGTTTGTTTTGGACCTATATGCTTGTTGGAGGAATTATTTTCAGTCTGGGTGTGATTGTTCTTCGTAATATTGGACGGATTCTTCTGGAACGTACAGCCATTCAGGCCGCTCTCCAGGCCAGTAATGAGAACCTTGAGAATACAGTTTTTGAACGTACGGAGGAATTGCAAACAGAAGTCTATGTCCGGGTGCAGTCTGAAATAGAGCAACGACGGCAGGCTGATTTCTTGAAAACCGTGATCGACTCCTTAGGCCATCCTTTTTATGTTTTGGATGTGAATACATATGCAATCCAGATATTTAACAAGGCCGCTTATGATTTGGGGCCTGATAACACTACTTTTTGTTATGGTTTAACCCATAAAAGAACTGAACCTTGTGGCGGGGTTGACCATCCTTGTCCCATTATCGAGATTAAGCGAACAAGGAAGCCGGTGATCATGGAACATATTCATTATGATCATAATAATCAGAAGATATATGTAGAAGTTCATGGATATCCCATTTTTGATGCAGGTGGGGAGTTGGTGCAGATTATTGAGTATAGTCTTGATATCACGGAGAAGAAACTCGCTGAAATGGCGCTGGAAGAGACTAATAAAAATCTTGAAGAATTGGTTCGCTCGCGTACCAGGAGTCTTGAGGAGGAGGTTCTGCAACGTGAAAAGCTTCAACTTGTGGTGGAACAGAATCCAAGTACTATTGTGATTACTGATTTGGAAGGAAATATTGAGTATGTCAACAAACAGTTTGAAAAGGTAACCGGTTACATCAGAGAAGAAGCATTGGGACAAAACCCGAAAATATTGAACAGTGGCCTCACGCCTCCTGACACCTTTGTGGACATGTGGCAGACTCTTGAAAAAGGAAATGTCTGGACCGGTGAGTTTATTAATAAAAAGAAGAACGGAGACATTTATCATGAAAATGTTTTGCTGGCACCGCTTAAGAACGACAAAGGGGAGGTGACCAATTATGTGGCCATTAAGGAAAATATTACAGAATTGAAAAATGCTCGTGAGGCTGCAGAGTCTTCAAGTCAGGCAAAATCACAGTTTTTGTCACGGATGAGCCATGAACTTCGTACTCCATTAAACGCCATTAATGGTTTTTCTCAGCTTTTATTGAAGGATAAAAAGTGTTCTCTTAATAAGCGTCAGGAGGAGCAGGTTTTACAGATCAATATTGCCGGACAGCATTTACTTGAGCTCATCAATGAAATTCTTGACCTTTCCCGTATTGAATCAGGACGTCTGGCTTTGTCTCTGGAACCGATTGTTACCGCAGACGCTGTTGCAGACTGTATTGCTCTTACCTCCATCCTTGCGGATGAGTACAGGGTTTCCATTACAGTGGATGCGAGTCTTCAGGATTTGCCGAACATTCAGGCAGATCGGATAAGATTTAAACAGGTAGTTCTCAATTTGCTATCCAACGCCATTAAATACAATCGTGCCCAGGGAACCGTGTCTCTAAGTGGAAAGCTTGAAGACGATATGGTGTGCCTTGAGGTGGAGGATAGCGGTGTCGGTATTTCTGAAGAAAAATTAAAGGATTTATTCGTTCCATTTACTCGCCTGGGGCAGGGTGATGGCGAAATTGAGGGCACTGGAATAGGGATGACAATCACCAAACATCTTGTTGAGTTGATGCATGGCACGGTGGAGGTGACAAGTGATGTTGGTGTCGGTAGCGTTTTTTGTGTAAAATTTCCTGTGGTAAAAGATGATACAGACCAAAGGTCTTGTACCAATATTGTTTCAGCTGCTGGAGTGGAAGGGTTGGAGAGAAAATCGATAGCTACTCTTTTGTATATAGGGAATAAAGCAGATAATATTCAGGCTATGCGGGATACGTTGGTACAGTGGCCGGAATACTCACTGATCATTAGAAAGAATGCGGCAAAGGGAGTTAAAGCCGCTTCCATGCTTAAACCTGATCTGATTTTAATGGATTTAAATCTTCCGGATATGAGTGGTCCGGAAGCTTTTACAGAGTTAATGAGTAAGTCTGAAATGAGTGCAGTTCCAGTGATCGGGCTATGTGCCGACAGCTTGCCGACAAATAGGCAGGAATATCTTGACCTCGGTTTGGCAGCCCTTTTGACAATTCCAATTGAGAGTGATAACCTTCGCATGGCTATAGCGAAGTTTTTGCGAAGTTGAGGGAAAAGATGGACGATGAATTAAAAAAATCAAATATTCTTATCGTAGACGACAATACAGCGAATATTGTCTTGCTGGAAAGTATTCTTGAGAACGAGGGCTATGAAGAGTTTTCCTCCACAACAGATCCACGTACAGTACTTTCGTTATGTCAGGAAGAAGAGTTCGACTTGATTCTTCTTGATATCCGTATGCCCCATATGAGTGGTCTTGAGGTAATGGAGCAACTGGCCAAACAGTTTCCAGCTGACTATTACCTGCCGATTATTGTGTTAACCGCTCAGCTTGACAAGCAGACCAGGGAGCAATCGTTGGCCTTGGGAGCCAAGGATTTTTTAACAAAGCCATTTCAGCATTGGGAAGCCTTGCTTCGTATTCACAATCAGCTTGAAACACGATATTTTTATAAACGACAGATGGCCAGGGGCGATTTTTTTGAGCGTGAGGTGGCAAGGCGAACTGAAGAAATTCGTTCGGTGCAGCTCGAGGTTGTCCGTCGTTTAGGGGTGGCTGGAGAGTTTCGGGATAATGAAACCGGTGCCCATATCGTTCGCATGAGTAAAATATCAGAGGTCATTGCCCGTGGTGCAGGGCTTGATGAAAAAATGTGTGAGTTGATTCTCTATTCAAGCACCATGCATGATGTCGGAAAAATAGGTATTCCTGACGATGTACTCTTGAAACCGGGTAAGCTCAATGAAGAAGAGTGGGAGATCATGAAGAGTCATGTGGAGATTGGCCCACAGATTATTGGTGATTATCCTGCTGATATTATCTGGATGGGAAGTGTTATTGCCCGTTCTCATCATGAAAAATGGGATGGCAGTGGATATCCTGAAGGCTTGAAAGGCGAGTCGATTCCAATTGCAGCACGCATTGCAGCCATCAGTGATGTCTTTGATGCACTTCTTTCCAATCGTCCCTATAAAGATCCCTGGCCTTTGGAAAAAGCTCTTGAGCTGATGAAAGAAAACTCAGGCAAACATTTTGACCCCACCCTTCTTGATGTCTTTTTTGGATGCCTTGATGAAATCCTTGAAATACGGGCTGCTCTTCCTGACTGATTGTGGAAATCAGTTAAGAGTTTTGAGTTAAAAATTAAAAGATAAAGACAAACCTAGCAGCCGGATGATTTTTACTGCCTGAAAAAAATCTCGGAGTCGGAGTTTCTACTCCACGGGGCATAGTCGTCAGGCTAAGCGTTAGTCATTGGTCGTTAACAATTGATTGTTGATTATTTGTGTTGTTGTTTCAGGATTTTGTCAAAAGAATGTTTTTATTAATGTAACTACTCAGCGTAATTTTGCTGGTACTGGATTTTGTATTCTTTTTGGATAAAATTTCATGAAATCCGTCATTCCCGGAAACTACCCCGGACAAGCCCGAGGTAGTTATCGGGAATGACGTGCTTTTTGAAATAATATGCCTTAACCACAACACGCTGAACAGTTACTTATCAACAATCAATAATCAATTGACAACGGTTAATTATTAATATTTTGAAATAGCACATTTTGTGTCATCACCGGTGTTAGAATCGTTTTTCAAAATAGGGTTTCAAGACATCCGGAATAGTAACACTTCCGTCTTCCTGCTGGTAGTTTTCCAGGATCGCCAGCAAGGTTCTTCCCACAGCAAGTCCTGAGCCATTGAGTGTGTGAACCAGTTTGCTTTTTTTCTGGCCGTTTGGACGGTAGCGGATACGGCCCCGTCTGGCCTGGAAGTCGAGAAAGTTGGAGCAGGAGGAAATCTCCCGGTAGGTCTCCTGACCCGGGAGCCAGACTTCAATGTCATAGGTTTTGGTTGACGAAAATCCCAGGTCGCCACTGCAAAGAGTAACCACTCTGTAATGCAGTCCCAGCAGTTGTAATACTTCTTCCGCATCAGCCAGCAGGTCTTCCAGTTCCTGAGCAGAGGTTTCCGGAGTTGTGAATTTGACCAGTTCCACCTTGTCAAACTGGTGTTGCCTGATGAGCCCTTTTGTGTCCCGTCCGTATGAGCCGGCTTCGGAACGAAAACAGGGAGTGTAGGCTGTATATTTAATGGGAAGATCATTCTCGTCGAGCGTTTCATCCCGAAAAATATTGGTGACCGGTACTTCTGCTGTGGGGATGAGATAGAGATCCCAGTCTTTTATGGCAAAAAGATCTTCGGCAAATTTGGGCAATTGTCCGGTTGCCGTCATGGACGCACTGTTGACCAGAAACGGAGGAAGAACTTCTTCATATCCATGCTTCTGGGTATGGAGGTCAAGCATGAAATTGGTGAGTGCCCGTTCCAGTTTTGATGCAAAGCCTTTGAGCAGGGCAAAGCGGGCACCGGAAAGTTTGGCAGCACGTTCAAAATCCAGGATGTCCAGGTCTTCACCAACTTCCCAGTGGGGTTTTGGCTGGAAAGAAAAATCAGGTTTGTCGCCCCATGTTTTGAACTCCACATTGTCAGCATCATCTTGACCTTTTGGTACATCATCACTGCAAATATTGGGAATGGAAAGAACCAGATCCTGAAGCTGTTCCTGGATTTCATTCAGTTCTTTATCAAGACCTTTTATTCGATCCGAAGTTTTACGCATCTCAGGAATGAGAGTGTCAGCCTGTTTTTTTTCGTCATCACTGCCTTTTTTCAGCTGGGCAATTTCTTTGGAGGCCACATTGCGTTTATTTTTAAGGCTTTCTACTTTTTGGAGTAGTTCCAGGCGTTTTTGGTCAACGGTGGCAAATTCATCCACTTTGTCTGTGGGGATTCCTCTATGGGCAGTTTTGTCACGGACAAAATCCAAATTTTCTCTAATAAAACGAAGTTCTAACATAATGGAATAGTTCTCAGGTTGTAATGAATGAATAATCGTTGGTCATTGTCTTGGGTTTCTAGCATGGCTGAAAGTTGAAATCAACCTCTATCAAATTGCTTTTCGAAATGGCATCTGCTATCTTAGGGCTCACTCAAAAATAACTTCGTATTCTGAGGCGCAATATAAACATTTAGAAAAACGCTATGCGATTCTTTAATCCTCAACGTAGCTTAGCTACGCCTGCGGTTAAATAATCACAGATCGTTTCTCTAAACATTCATCTTACACCTCATAATTACGAACTTATTTTGAGTGAGCCCTTAGCGGAAGATTATTATAACCCAATGAACAATTAACTGAACTGAGCCTGGAGGGCAGCCCCCTGGAAGCACTAGATCGACATAATACCCTGATCATTTTTATCACTGAACTGAGAAAGTCGATCCGTGCTCTTGGCATCAGCATGATTGTGGCCACAGCAGGAATATTCTTCCTTTCTCCTGAACTGCTGCGCCTTGTCCAGAATCATCTGGCGGATAAACTTTATTTCTTTTCAGTTGCAGGGCCATTTCTGGCCCATGTCAAACTGGCTCTGTTTGCCTCACTTTATGTGCTTATGCCCTGGATCATGGCAGTACTCTGGCGTGCCATGGGAAAGCCATTTGGAGTGGAAGGGAGCCAGCTTTTTTCTTTTGTTCTTTTTACCTGTCTGCTTTTTTATGCTGGAACCCTGTTTTGCTATTTTGTCACTCTGCCTTTTGGCATTAAGTTTCTTCTTGGTTTTGGTTCACAAGATTTACAGGCAGTGATTTCCATCGGACGTTTTGTCAATTTTACAACCATATTTATTCTGGCATTTGGAATTATTTTTGAGTTGCCGATGTTTATGGTTTTTATAGCTAAAGTCGGTGTGTTAACAAGGAAATTTTACGAGCGGAATCGGCGCTATGCTGTTTTACTGATTGCCATCCTGGCAGCCTTACTGACTCCGACTCCTGATGTTGTTAATATGCTGCTCATGGGAGGACCGCTGTATCTTCTTTACGAGGCCGGCATAATAATTCTTCGTGTGATGCGCATTAAATAAGTGTTTCTATTTAGGTTGCTATTCAGGTGATAGCTGGTAATTTGCCTAACCGCTGTCCTGTAACTATTCAGGAGCGCCCCATATCTGTGCAGGCAGGCTGGAGAACTATAGTAGTTCTTATGTGAGCCAGCCTGACCGTGCAGAGATGGGGTGCTCCTGAATAGTTACTTGTTTAGAATTCATACAAACGATAGCCATGATCTGCAAGAAGTGCGGCAGCCACTCCGATTGTTCCGGATATGGCACAGGATGGACTTCTTGCTTTCAGACAAATACCTTTTATTTCATGATTTTTAGCGATCTGCAGTACTTGTTTTGCACCTTTGATAAACAAAGCAGTCACATCATCACCAGCTTTTGTGCAAACACGTGCGTTCCCCTGAAGTACATCATGTCCGTTACCTCCTATGATGTCAGCGGCCGGTCGAGGGGTTGGCAGACCGCCTAATTGCTCGGGGCAGACAGGTATCCAGATGCAGCCTTTTAAAAAACCTTTTGATCCGGCATCAGGCTTTGTGATAGCGTCATAGCGAGTACAGAGTCCCATGAGGCAGGCGCTGACTAAAAAAACTGGTTTTGTTGTTGAGTCGGTCATGGCTTTTTCTATGAATAAGTAAACGGTTTCCAAAATTAATTTGTACCATGAAACAAAAACGTAAAACAGCACTATCATCCACCCAACGGAAACAATTGCTTCGCTTCTCCGTCTGCATCATTGTTGTGGCCTTGTTGTGGGTGGTCTTTGCTCCTGGACGTGGCATATTTTTTCTCCAGCAGCAGAAGAAACATCTTGCCGCATTTAAAGTTGAGCAAAAAAGATTGATTAAGGAAAATAAAGAGATGGGCCTGGCTATCAAACGTTTACAAAGCGATGACGGGTATCTTGAAAAGATAGCCAGAGAAGAGCATGGAATGTTGAAGAAAAATGAAATGGTTTTTGATTTTGAAAAGGAAAAGAAGAAAAAGGAATGACCGGGGACTATTATAGATAGTCCCCGGATTGATCAGAAAGCCACACGGGCTTTGTAAGAGTTTATGCTCAGGAAAATCCGGATTTTGAGGAGCACCCGGAAAGGGCACCGGCAGGAATTGGACTTCCTTGGGCCGGTATGCTGCTGGTTGCGGAAATCATTTTTTTTATGTTGGGACTGCTGCAGTATTTACAAGTGAGGTCATTAACTGCGGAGGCTATCATAATAAGGCTTTCAAAATTTTTACCACAGTCCTCACAATGGAATTCGTAAATTGGCATCTGCTTACTCCTGTAAAAAGTATTTTTTTATATGTTATGAGGTCGATTTTAATTTAAGTACTATATAGAATTTATCTTCTGTTTGTTTTTGTCAAGAGCTGACAGGAAAAATGAAAAACTTTGGCTGGCATATGGAAAGAGAAGAACAGATTATTGAGTTGCTGCATAACATTCGCGGAGTACTTGCGTATCATCAAACAAGCTCAATTAACAGTTATCCTGCCAGCGCTGAACTTTTGTCCTTTTTTGATTCCTGTAATCAGCAACGATCTGTTCCTGAACCAGAGGTTCTTGTAAAAACGAAACAAAGCAGTTCGGTAAAAGCTCCGCTGGTAACAAAAAAAAGTGACCATGTCGGCCTTACAGAGATTGCTGCCGAAGTGGCGCAATGTAAAATTTGCTCTCTGGCTGAACAACGAACTTCTGTTACTGCAGGAAATGGCGGAGGGAGGAAAATCCGTCTTTTTCTTATTGGCCATTGGTTATCTGTTACAGACAGATCCAAAGTACAGTCAGTTTTTGGTTTTGAGGAAGACATGATGCTGCAGCGGATGCTGGCTGCCATACATCTCCCAATGGAAGATGTCTTTGTGACTAATGTTATCAAGTGTGGAGTGGGATCAGGTGTTCAGCCTCAGGCAGGACATATTGATGCCTGTTCTTCCTATTTACAACGGCAGATTACGGTAGCATCACCTGAGTTGATCTGTACCATGGGAATGGTGGCCACCAAATGCCTTCTTCGTCTTTCACAACCACTGTCCAGGCTTCGTGGACGTTTTTATAAGTATAAGGGGGCTGACGGGATTGAAATCCCACTATTACCTACTTATCATCCAGGTTATCTTCTGCAAAATCCGGAGATGAAGCAGGCAACATGGTCGGATTTGCAGGCCATTGAAAAACGCTTACAGAAATAAGTAATTCAATTGCCATAAGGTAACTATTCAGGAGCGCTCCATATCTGTGCAGGCAGGCTGGAGAACTATAGTAGTTCCTATGTGAGCCAGCCTGACCGTGCAGAGATGGGGTGCTCCTGAATAGTTATGCCATAAGCTTATAAGTGCCGTTCCAGAGCTTGCAACATATGTGAAAGGCTTAGAGGTTTACTGATATAATCATCCATGCCGGCGGAAAGGCATTTTTCACGATCACCCAGCATCGCGTGAGCTGTCATGGCAATAATTGGGATGTGCCCGCCATGTATCTTTTCATGTTTTCGAATGGCTGCTGCAGCCTGATACCCATCTATCACCGGCATCTGCATATCCATCAGGATTGCGTCAAACGTTTGCTTCTCAAAATATTCCAGAGCTTCCCTGCCATTGCAGGCTGTAGTGATTTGAAATCCCTCTTTTTTTAGCAGAGTGAGAGCCAGTACCTGATTTATCATTTCATCTTCAACCAGAAGAAGTTTTTTGTTTTGAAATAGATTCCGGGGATTGAGGTCAGTTGAGGTGTGAACCTTCAGTTGGCTGTTTTTGTCGATAGTTTTGTTTAAGGGTAGTTTGAAACGGCAAGTGAACCAGAAGGTTGACCCCTTGTCTTCTTCACTTTTCAGGCCTATTTCTCCTCCCATCAAGCTGCAGAGTTGGGAGGAAATGGAGAGCCCGAGTCCTGTTCCTCCATATTTCCTTGTATGAGATGTGTCAGCCTGGGAAAAAGAATCAAAGATAAGGGCTTGTTTCTCAGCAGGAACACCTATGCCGGTATCCTGTATGGCAAAAAAGAGAAGACAGGTCTCGTTTGTTAATTCTTTGTTGTTTATTTTTACGGTAACTGATCCGGATTTTGTGAATTTGAGTGCATTGTTCAGCAGATTAATGAGAATCTGTTTCAGTCGGATGGGATCCCCGATAAGTCGGGGAGGAATGGATTCACTGATTTCCTTTTCCAAGAGAACGTTCTGCTTTTTTGCCTTGGCATCCATGAGGGTTAACAGCTCATTGATTTGTTCTTTCAGAGAAAATTCCACCTCTTCCAGGGCCACCTTTCCTGCTTCTATTTTAGAAAAATCAAGAATACCATTAATGATGCTTAGAAGCCTTTTGGCTTCAGAGTCCACAATCATTAAATGATCCTTCTGTTCAGGATTCAAAGGGCCTTCGAGTGCCAGTTTGGTCATACCCATTATGCCATTCATGGGAGTACGGATCTCATGACTCATGTTGGCTAAAAACTCACTTTTTGCCATATTGGCAGCTTCCGCATCCTCTTTTGCCTGAATTAATGATGCAGCTGCAATCAGGTTTCTCATAAGAAGATAGGTGAAGAAAAATGAAAAGATGAAAACGATTGCTGCAATAGGAAGGATGGCCGGTTTTTCCGTGAAAGTGATGAGTTGCCAGCCTCGTAGATCCAAGGGAGTGGAAACTATTCGATAGCTCACATCGTCGAGGACAATATATGTCTGTTTAAAATCAACAGGAAGTGAGTTCAGGGAACTGTTGCCAAATTGTTTGGAGTTAATGATAGTCTGTTTTTGAGTGGGAGTTAAACGGGTGCCGGCATGAAATAACCATTTTTCTTTTTCTTTGGATGCTGCAAATACAATGGTCTCTTCTGAGACAAGGAGGGAGGTGTTCAGGGCTGCTTCATTGAGGATGGAGGTGATTTGCTCCAGTCCGGATTTTATTACGGAAACTCCAACGATCTCTCCGTTTTTTTTAGTGACTGGTGAGCTGAAATAAATACCGCGTTTATTGGTTGTAACTCCAAGCGCTGGATAGCATACGTTTTTTCCTTCAATAGCATTGGTGAAATAGGGCCGGAATGGGTAGCTGTTCCCAGTGAGATTAGTGCCATTGCTGTTTGTTTCTGTGGAAGCTGTTACTTTGCCATCCTTATCCATGACATAGACTATAGAGGCAGAAAGAACATCGCGAACAGCTACTAATTCAGTAATGAGGGGTGGGTAATCAGCTGGTGTCTGGTGAAGAATATTTGGAAGAATATCCGGCTGCCTGGCAAGTTGGGTTGATGCCGTGATAAATTTTCTGGTCAGGAAAGAATTGATATGGTTGGCCGTCAGGCTGCTGTGCTGTTCCTGGATGTTCAGCAGGTAGATCTCTCTACCTTTGATTGCAATGAAAAGTAGCGTAAAGCAGGCAACAGCACAGCCAATAAAGAGCAATGCTGTTTTTTTTCGAATTGCTGTGTTGCTGTAAAAGAGAGGTGGCGTTGCCATAGCTTGTTGTTTGTGGAAATCCTTGGCTGGAGAATCAGGGTGTTAATTAGCAATGCTATTATGCTAAGTATTCTATCACAGGTTATTTTCTTTTTTACAAGTTTTCGTGAATTGGCAAGATATTAAGTGGTCCCAGCGATAACTCCTCATTCTTCCCAATAAGCAGATGGAGTTGGCGTTTCTGCAGCAGTTTTTTTTCTTCAGGAAGAAAGGCCCTGCCGGCAAGATGGTAGATAAGTGAGTTGACAACACCTTCATGAGAGACAATAAGAACCTGTTTACCAGGAAACTGTTGTAGTATCTCAATGATAACGGGAAGAGAACGTTTCAATACTTCTTTTCTGCTTTCGCCGGCAGGTGGACAAAAATCCCATCCGGCACGTATCTGGGCCGCAAGTTCTTCCGGCTGTTCAATGTTCAGTTCACGAAATGTTTTCCCTTCCCATTTTCCCCAGGACTGCTCTCTTAATGCTGAATTCCAGATAACCGGTGTATTGTTACAGTACTTTTGGAGGATTTGTACAGTTTCTCGCACTCTTCCAAGATCACTGGAAATAATTTGGTCGATTGTGTAGTTCCTCAGAAACATTCCCCACTCATGAACCTGTTTCCTTCCTGACGGGGACAATGGAGAGTTTTGTCGTCCCTGAATGCGGCCCTCTTCGTTCCATTCAGTTTTACCATGACGGACTAGAGCCAATATAGTGTGTTCTTCTTGAGGACTTGTTTCTTTAATAAGTCGGCGCATGGCTGAGTACTTTTCTTTTCAAATTGAAGATGGTTTTGATGCGATTATGGAGTGAAATTTGATTGGATTTACAACGAATGGAAAGAAGCAGGCAGTGGGGCGGGCGAGCCAAGCAGGCTGGAATGAATTTTTTATCTTAACAGGTGGCGCGCAAGCGGCTATGTGCTATGACGGATTTAAAAACTCATGGTCAATTTGTTGGCGACAATAGTGATGTTATCTATATCTGTGTAACTGTTACTCTCTTTAAAGAGTTCGCCGGTATCCATGTATCCGAAATGAACTTCATAGGCAAAATTATTAAATATTTTGTAAGCGAGCCCGAGATCTATCTCCCATCCGACACGATCGTTGTAATCGAGATCTTGATTTTTGTTGTCAGTCAGACCTATGGAACTATGAAAAGTGAGGGCAGATGTTGGGGCGTATGCTGCCCTGATGGCAAATCCCTGATAGGCGTTTCTGTGCATATCTGCCAGTGGATTGTTTGCATCTCTGTTAAGTACAGTATCCATGGCTTGAGGGGAGATATAAAGACTGTGAAAACTAATGCTTTTTGATGAGTAGCTCTCAGAGCCATTATTGCTGAGGGTATATGCAAGCAGTTTATATTCTCCCTGTTCTAATCCTTTCTCTTCGGCATGCGCACTGATGCCGGTGATTATAAAGAGAAAAATGAAAAGTATGGAGAATGTCTGTTTCATATTTTTTTAAAGAGAAGATTAGAAGGGTACAAATAATTTTACTACTTAAGAATGTAGGGTTTTTTAATATATAAGTCAAGGGTAAATTTTTGTTTCCATCCACTTTGTGAGCTTTTTAAACTAAAGTTTTCTGGAAAATTACTTGTTACTCATGGCGGGTGTTTTTGCCTGGTTTGTTAGTATTTTTTTAAGGCCAATTTGCAGCAATTTTGACTGGTGGATAGCTAGCAGGAGTAAGGTTTTTGAAGGGAAATACAAAAAATTTAATTTTTTCATTGCCTGATGGTTTAGTTTTTTGTATTATTCGTTTAAGGATGAGATTAAGCTGGTTCGGGTTGGATCCTGGACGGGTGGAGTTCTACACTACTTATTAAGATTAGGAGAATGTATCATGAAGAAAACGTTAACCGTAGCGGCCATTGTTTCAAGCATAGGTCTTGCCGGCAGCGCAATGGCTGTTGATTTTGCTTTTCACGGTGATCTGAACAACCGTTTCAATGTTTACACTAACCATGCTGAATTTCTGGTGGGTGACCATTTCGCGAAGGGCGGAGCTATTAACGCCGATGACACTGTAGATGATTCCTGGGCTGAGATCAAGTATCGCCTGTGGACTGAAGTAAGCAGTGACAACAATAACGTTAAAGGCGTCTATGCTGTGGAGATCGGCGGTCTTGAGTTTGGTAAGAGTGGTTCTGTCGGTAAATCCGTAGGTGGTAGTTACTCAGGTGACGGTGTCAACATTGAGACTCGCTGGGCCTATCTTGACATGCAGATACCTGGTGTCAGTGATAAAATGCGTTTGAAAACAGGTTTGCAGCCTTTTAATCTGAACAAGTATTTCTGGAAAGAGACTGTCATGGGTATGAACCTTGACGGACAGTCAGGTGATTTTGGTTATGTTGTTGGTTGGGAGCGTCCTTATCGTGTGGATGCCAAAACTGGCGGCAGTGAGGTTGGCGATGTTGATGCATTTATCGGTAATTTCTCATTCAAGGTGATGGATTCCTCTAAGATGGGTTTCTTTGCCTCATATATTGGAAATGATTCAGCTGAGTTATATGGTGAAGACGGTGCACGGGACTATAACTCAATGAAAGCCACCAGTTGGTCAATTAAATCATTCAAAGATCAATTTGATCTTGATATTTATACCTTGGGTTTGACCGGTAACTTTGATTTCGGTTCCGTTTTTGTCGATGGAGATTTAATCTATCAAGGTGGTAGCATCGATAATGCCCAGTATGTTGATCAGGACGGTGTGAGCAGCACTGCCAGCGACTATGATGTCAATTCTTTCTTTGGTCATGTTGATGTCGGCACCAAGGTCGGCGCTACCAAGATTACCGGTACCTACTGGTATTCATCAGGTGACGATGATGCCACCGATGATGAAGTTAATGCTTTTTTAGCAACCGATGTTGATATGACTGCTTCCATGATTATCATGGAAGGTATGCAGACAGACGATGATTACTTTACCGAGCGTCCTTACATCCTCGATAAAGGTATGCATCTCTTTAAGATTGCTGCTGACACCAAGGTGAATGACAAGTTGAAAGTCGGAGGCGCTCTGCTCTACATGATGACCGCTGAAGATATCACCTACACTGGTGCCAATGGCATGGATTATTCGGATGATGGGGTCGGTACTGAGCTTAATGCTTACGTCAAATATAAATTGTATCCGGATGTTACCCTGTCCATGAACTTCGGGTATCTCTTTACTGAAGACGGAATGGATTACTTTGAGAGTGATCTGGATGGAAGCGCTGATGAGGATATTTACTCACTCTGTGCTGGACTTAGATTTAAGTTCTAATTTAGTATTTGATTCCTTTTCTGGCTCTGTTTGAGATGAACAGGGGACAGCGTATGAAACGGTTGACTTTTTAAGTCAGCCGTTTTTTTTTGCTATTTCAGATTACCATTCTGAATAGTGACAGACCCGGCCCACCATGATTAAATTGTTGTAAAATGATGGAAAACGGGTATAACGAGCAGAATTCGTATGAACCAATTCTGCTGGAGAAATTAGCCATGAAAACTTGTTTTCGATTTTGCTGTCTACTTACTATCTGTATTTGCTGCCAGGCTTGGACTGCCGGCGCGACGACCCTTAATGAAATTATCAATGAACTGCAACCCATTGAAGGGAATGTGGTTGAGACAGACGGTCAAATTATTCTTAATCTTGGCACTAGTTCTGGTGTCCTTAAAAATGACCTCTTTACCGTTTTTCACTCCGGGAAAAAACTCACTGATCCTGTTACGGGAAAGGATTTGGGCAATATTGAATCTCGGGTTGGTTTGCTTTCTGTAACCAAAGTGGAGAAGGATTTTTCATATGCCAGGCCGGCTGGCTCGCTTAGTGATGTCAAACGTGGCGATAAAGTGGTTCGTTTTAAAGATGTCATAGGGGTCTGTCAAGATAAGACCAGTGACGACGGGCATTTTATCTATGCTCTGCAGGATGGATTGCAGGCGATAATCTGGCAGGATCAAAAAACTTCTGATGTTGAGCTCATCTTTGTTCGTGAAGGGGATATGCTTGTTGTTCAAAATCAGCGTGGAAGGATTCTCAGGGAATATCAGCTTGGCAAGGAAACAGTACCTGTTGCTTCCGAAGCTTCATCTGCTCTTACTCCCGTGTATGCCGCTGAAGTAGCGACTGCACCCATCACAAAGCCTGAAACAACGACTGATCAGACTACCGAAAAAATTCGTTATGACCTGCAGACCTATGGGTATGACCAGAGTGGCAATCTGCCCTTTTCGGTAATCATGGGGGATTTTCTGATGTTGGATGGCAAGATGCATCTTGCTGTTATCCAGGAGCATGAAGTTGGTGTCTATGAGGTTTCCGACAAAGGCGTACAGAACTTAAGCAAGGCCAGGCAACCGCTGTTGAAATTGATTTCCGTTTGCTGGTGGCAGCCCTCAGAAGGATCTACGTATATTGCTGTGACCGGTTACGATGAGGATGAAGAGGAAGTTTCCTCGGTTATCTTTAGTTATAGCAAGGGGAATATTGCCCCTGTCCGCAAACAGTTTCCCTATATCCTCGGAAGCTCAGATTCAGATGGTGACGGCCGGCCGGAATCCTTACTAGCCCAGAATTATGATCAGGATGTTTTTTTCGGTAGAAACGTGGCTCAGGTTAAGATTAGTGGTGATCGAATCTCGACTGTTAAATACAAAGGAGACCTGCCGACTATGTTTCGGGTGACAGGTGGTACTTTTTTTCAGCCGGCTCATGCAAACGATTCTGTATCAGCCTATCTGATGTCCAATAAGCTTTATATTAACAGCGGCAATCAAGAGGTATATACGAGTGGTAAGGGGATGGGGGGGAGTCTTTCATCCATTCGTTACGTACAGAATCCTGGCGATATTAATCCCCTCTTCTCCAATGCTGATATCGAAGTGCGACCGCTTGCCGTGGACATTGATAATGACTCGGTCAGGGAAATTCTTGTACCAGGTGCTGACCAAAGCGCCTTTTCCAGCATTGGTGGTGCCAACGCTATCAAAAAAAGCTGGGTGTCGGTTGTTAAAAAGACTAAAAACGGTTCATACATGAAGGGAAAGATTGGAGGGGATTATGAACAGAACATTCAGGGACTCGGAATGGCAAACGACTCTCTGTATCTTTTGACAGTCAGTCCCAGCGGCATATTTTCAGAAGGGAGTGGCTCAAGCCGAGTTTTGATTTTACCGCTGAAGTAATTTTTTTTATTAACTCAGGACAACTCCTGACTTCTTAAAAGTTTGTTACTTCTTTTTCCGCCTGCCCACACAGGGCAGGCGGAATTTTTTTATTCTACCAATTCACGTTCACTGAACGGAGCTTGAAGGCTCAGGCTTCTCCTCCTCAATTTCTTCCCATCCAGTAACCATGGCTTTGAAATGGGCCAAAACCGTATGTCCTGTTGTTGCAAGGTAAACATGGATTATGAGAAACGCAAGAAAGGCGAATGATCCAATCGTATGTAAATAGGCAACCGTACTCAGTTCCATGGTAATACCGAGTTCACTTGAGTAGAGGTAGAGCAATCCAGTGATCAACTGCAAGGGAAAAAGCACAACCTTGAGCAGTAGGTAGGTGATTCGCTGCATAGGATTGAGTTTACTATCCACATCTTTTTTGACTGGATTCTGACCGCCCTTAAAAATGTCACGTGAGTAAAAGCAGACCACTTCCGTTGCCTTGTCAAGGGTGGGAATATATTGCTTCCACTGTCCTGTTGTTAAATGCCAGAAAATGGCAAAGGCAGTCAGGCCGATCAGCAGCCATGCCAGTTGGTTGTGCAGGGTTACGGCTTCCCCAAATGGCAAGATGTTATAGCTGCCATGAAGGTCAAACCCGGTAATCAGCAGCAGGATAATCAGCAGGGCCTGGGCCCAGTGCCAGAATCGTTCAAAGCGTGTATAAAATAATATTCGTTCCTTCATGCTTAGTTTCTCCTTTTTGATGTCATGATACGCAAACCGCCATGCAAACCAACCAGAACCAGTAACGCCAGGCACGATAGCCAGCCAAAACGGTCGAGGATTGCACTGTAGTCACGGCCGGGTATGTAAAATCCGGTGAGGTTTTTCAGCCTGCCATTCCTGCTGTGACAGTCTTCACAGCTCAGTGATTTTTCTTTTGGCGGGATCATATGCGCAACCGGACGAAGGTATTCAGTCTCAACAAATCCAAGCTCACCGCTGAATTGTTGTCCAGCTGCCTTTTGACCGGCAGCAACTGACTCTTGCCAGTCAAAATCATTCCAGTAAGCACCGGAGCCTTTAGGGCCAAAAAGTTTAGGAACTACGAGGGTTTTGTTGCCTGCATCGTATATCTGTTTCCCTCGGAATATTTTAAAAGGAGTTATTCTGGATTGAGGATCGTTCTGGTCACCATGAATTACAGTCATACGAACGGGACGGGAATCATCAATGGTATCCGTGACCTCCACATGAGTAATTACACCATTAAACCAATCATATTCGGGGGTAACGTTTTTTGCCCAGCCAAGATCTCCTTTTTTGGTGTGATAGGAAACCATGCCTAGCTCATCTTTTTTAACAATATACTTGTGACCTTCTTTGAATTTTCCAGCAGTTGACCAGTCCCATGTTACCAAGGTCGGCTTTTTCAAGGCGAAAATAGGTACATGACAAGTTTCACAGGCAATCCTTGCGGTGTGGTCGTTGAGTTTAGGATCAGTTTTGTGGGGGCGCATGGAGTGGCATGATTCGCAGGCAATCCGAGAAGGGTTGTCCTTGGGCATGGCCAGTTCATGGGTTGTGGTGGCCGGCATGGAATAAAAACGTCCTTCTATCTCATGTTCAGTACTGGTATGACACTTGACACAGGAGAAATTTAATCCTTTGGAATCCATATGAACATCAAGTGATCGATCAGGATTAACCAGGGAAGAATCGAGATCTCCATGTTTAACCCCATCACCACCACCGCCATAGAAGTGACAGGCACCACAGGTCGCTCTGCTTGTGGAACTGACATGCAGGGCTACTTCTTTGAGATTGACAGGTTTAAAAACTTTTTTGCCAAATTTCTTTTCTTCATAAGGAGGATTTCCGCAGCTTGTCGGAAATTTTTTATAGGTACCAGTCGTATCGTGGCATACAAGACAATCGATATTCTCTTCAGAGGTAAAATCAAAAGAATCATTTTTCCAATTATATCCTGCATGGCAGCTGGTGCACCTGCACCAGTTAGATTCAATGGCTATTCAGTAATTATTAAGGACATTTTTCTTGCCGATCCCCTTTTGTACACCACCTGAGGATTCCCAGGTCCAGTGATACGTCTTATGGAATTGACGACCCGCCTCTGTGTGACAAGTGAGACATGCCTTTGTGACCTCGGGGCCGGTTTCAAATTCCTGGTTGAGCACCTTGAATTTGGTATGATCCGCCGTAGAGGTGATCCCTTCAGTAGCGGTTTCCAGAGGGGGCGAATCACCCGAGGTGGCCTTGTCCTCAGCAGTGGCGATACCTGCATGCCCAACCATCACGGACAGACAGATACTTGCCAGCATCATTTTACATCGAACTTCGGATAGCCGATTGTTCTTCATCACATTCTCCTTATAATGTTACTCTTGAGGCAAACAGGCAAAAAAAACAACCTGGAGAACCTTAAGAGAAATTTATCTATTTGAACATATGATAAAAACGTCTGGCTTCTTTTGTCAAGATTAATTTATTTAATACTAAAATAGGACGTAGGTCTGTGATTTGAAGCCTATCTTTCTTTCAAGCCATGACATGTCAGTGGGATATTGTAGATTTTCTGCCTAGTTAGGATGGATTGTGAGGATTTATGATTGGTGGGTTTGTGGATGGTTCGAGGAAAAAAGGATAAAAAATTACCCGGTATGAGAATTAAACTGTTTTGTTTCATCAGGGAGATGAGTAGCCAAATTGTCCTGATAAATGATCATTAATGCGATCTCTCCAGCAGGTATCCATGGCCAGCGAGAGAAAGACACAGTAAGGCGCATGCCGTCAATAAAAATTATGACGGCATATCGCCCCAACGTTAACTAATTATTGCAAAGCGTTTTTTATCTCATCCAGGGAAAAGGCTATAATATGGGTTTTGCCTTTTCCAGAATAGAATTTGCCTTCGACAATAGTACAGTAAAGTTCATTGCCCCAAGTGAAAACAGCTTGTACAGGCCCGTCAAATTCGGCATCCAGGGTACGGAGTAAGTACTGTCCATTAGCTTTGTATAGGATGGACACATTTCCTTTTCTTGGCCCAATGCCAACAACGCTGAGGAGTGAGGGGTGATTATGGACAAGAGCGACAATATGGCCGTTACCATGGGGAATTACGGCGGGCGGACACCATATAATTTCTCTACGAGGTGTGGTCAGTTCTGATTCAATATTATCAATCATGATTACTTGAATTGAGCCTCCAAACCTGTCATTTGATAGCCATTTTTCCTTACCCTGTTCATAAACCATCAGGTTGTTACCCAAGTTATAGAAACCTGTTTCAAGGATATTGTCATTATCCATATCAGTTACAAAGGATCCGTGTATTCTGTAACCGGCAGGCATCTGTACTTTTCCTGTACGTTCAACCGAAGAGCCCTTGACAGACATCTTGTAAATACCTGTGCCGTAATAGTTTTCTTCATCAAAACTTTGACCGACAAGTTCTTTGACACCATTCTTACCAAGGTCGATATATGAAAGAATGTAGGGGATGTCTTTATCAACAGTCTGAAAACCAGCAGTGGTGAAACGAAGTAAATGGGACTGCATCTGCCATTCTCGCTGGTTAAAGATGTTCAGAGCGATCATTCCATCAGGACCGACGGAGACATTGACAACGGAACCAAAACCTTTGTAGCGATAGGCATAGCGTTTATCTTTACCTAAATCCTGCTGACAATAAAGCACATCCTTGGTCAGGTAAACAAACCATGGCTGCTGCTGGCCCTCCAGCTGGAATAGGTCAAAGTTGTATGCTATGGAGTTAATGCTACCTACGGAACGGAAATTCTGGCCACCAAGCTTTGCGCTCATGCCAGGTGTCATCAGGCCGGGAACGGGCTGTGGTACAGGCTCCTTCTTAAAGATCGGCTGTACGCTTGTAGCTCCTAATGCTGTAGTAGTGGCAACAGAAGAATCCAGATTTTCGTATACCTTTACTACTTCATCTCCACTCCAGACTGTCAGCCGGTTTTGGGTCGCAGCAAGCAGCAACACGTTCATTGGATGAGTAGTTTTAGCTCCTTCCTTACTTATTTTGTACTCCCAGTTAAGTGACGGCAGACCTGCACGCAGTTCTTCATACATTGTATAATTATTCCCGGTTTTATCCTGGAAAATTGCTTGTAGCCCGTCATAGCGCAGGGCCTTTTGAGCAGTCTCAACATTGCTGCTTCTTGTGGAATCAGTGAGCATGACTTCGGAAAAGCGTTTGTCTGTTCTGGTTATCCTTGCAATACCTATACTATCGGTAAGCGATCCAAGCTCCTCGCCACTAATAGGATCAATGACAATTTCTCCCTTATTGTAAATGCTCCAGAGATCTCCCTTGCGAACTGAATCCTGGCTTCCTTTGTTGAGCAGTAAACGGCCATTAGGCCTGACAATCATTGCTGCCTCTATAACGCTGAGATCTTGAACAATGGATGAAACTGGTAACTTGCCGGCTAAGCACATTGGTACCTGTATCAGGCTCCAGACCAGGAAAAAAAAGATGGATTGTTTCAGCATGGGATACCGCATGATTGTCTCCGACAAAATGTTTTTTTGTAATTTTATTCAATTCCCAAAGGAAAGAGGAGGGAAAAGTGAAAGTATTGTAAATGAAAAAAAAAGTTTCTTTTGTTTACCACTGAAACCCGGAGGGGTAAATAAAAAACTGGCGAAAAAGTTTCGCCAGTTTTTTTAATTTACGTATGTATCGACTCAAAGAGATTGAAATTGAGGGGGATCGCAAAACTTTCCACCCTCAATTGTCAATCTGGTATCGTATTCGAACGAATTTATGAGGTACTCACCCCACAAGGGCGTATAAGTACCTTCACCAAATTCTTTCCCAAAATACACGAAAAAGAATTTATAAGGTACTAAAATTTAAACTGTATACCGGCTGCAACAGTGTACATGTCATCGCCACTTTCTTCAAAAGATAATGCATCGTCAGCCATGAGATACGCAGCTTCAAAGCGTAACGATACGTTTTTATTGTACTTGTACTTGTACCAGAAATCGAGCTCTGTACCTATCTCGTCATCGCCAAGGGCGTAACTTTCAGCCAGTTGCAGATAACGAACGGCAGCACGGAAATGATTTTCCGGATTCAGCTGATATTCACCGGTGAGGGAATAGTTGATCAGACCCTGATCCATGATATAGGGAGAATCAGTGACAAAACGGTCACAATCGCCAAGCAGGCTGTCCTTGGTAAGGATAATACCCACCTTAACATCAACGTCAATGGAGTTAAAGTTATCTGCGTCGCTATCAGTATAATCGTCATCACCACTAACATAAAGAAAGTTAGCATACAGTTTGAAACTGTCATCAAATTTATAGCCAACGGTTAGGTTGCCCAGGTAGGCACTATGGTCAAGATCCCGAAGTTCGTCTTTGTCAAACTCGATATCACCGCCCTGATAAATCAAGTCAAAACTACCAAAGACCGGGCCGTTCAATTGACCGGTTAAGCCAAGGTAATATGTCTCGTCGTCATATAGATCCTCAGTTCCAGGGGCAAAGCCTTCAGTGACACCATAGGTGCTTTCTTCACCGGCATCGACATAAACACCAAATAAGCCCATTTTAAAATCCGAGGTTATTTTAGTGCTGCCTTTTAAGATGAAATAATCATTGTCAGAAGAGTTACCGGCGCGATCTTCGTCACCACGATACCAACCTGCCATCCATTTGGCGTCGTTGGCCTTGCCATGGTATGTCAAACCAGCCGCAGTTTCCGTCCAGACCCAGTGATTGATTTTTGTGGGTTGCAGACCGGCACGCAGATAATGATTCTGATCCATGCCAGGTACCTGAATTTGAGCATAGGCAAAACGGGTTTCCTGGGTTATACCGTCACCGGAGAGACCAAAACCTTTATCCTTGTCACCCCAGTTCACAGTACCCACTTCCAGGCCGTAGACAAATTTTGCCCGGCCGTCATCAGTTTTGCCTTCAAAGCGTAAACGAGCCTTGGTCAGGCCAAAATCAACGCTGGTACCATCACCCATTACGTCGTAATAACCCTTTTTTTCGGCACCTTTGACATTTAACTGCAGAGCATCATCGGTATTGCGATAACCAAAATAATTGGTCTTGCCACTTTTTAACTTTGACTGCAATGCCGCATTATTATCTGTAGCACCAAGGGTCTGCCACATTGTACCATGGAAGTCAAAGGTGAAAGCCGAAGCTGTGGTAGCCATACCCATACCTACCAGCAGACTCAATCCTGATACTAAAATTTGTTTTTTCATGTTCTCCCTATCTCCTCTGTTGTGATTTGTTTCTCTTTCTCGTTAATTGCCAATGATTCTTTACTTTTTCTCTTTCTCTTAAAATTTACAGAATTTTACTCACAATAAATAAAATATTTAATTATATTAAAATGCCAAAACTTTTTAGTCAAGTTTTTTTTACTTAGGGTTTAATTTTTTTCACTTAAGAAAACCCTTTATTTCCCGACAGTTCACAGTTGATATGTTTTATAAAAAGCTTTGATTCCGGCAATACAGCAAAATTTTTGGTTGTTTATATAGTCGGTCTCTGTCTATTGAATAAAAGCTACTGACAGCAAGGTTTTAGAATGATCGAACAGGGGAGAGTGAGGAGTGAGTTTAAAGTCCTACTATTTCAGTATGTTAGTTGGCGGCTTGTAGGCACCGTTGCTGGACAAATACAAATTAGTATTTCATCCTATTCTGAATAGGACTGTTCGTTAAGGTGATAACTGTAAAAGCACAATAGGATGAAGAGGGAGGTGAAAAGAGGCAGGAGATTAAAGAGATATTTGGCGCTATTCTGCCTGTGTGGGGGAGCAGTGAATATAATGATGAAAAAAAATCGGCAGACCCTAAACTAAGGTCTGCCGATAATGATAAAGACAATCCAGTGAACTGAATTACTTCCAGTTGAACCGGGTTAGAAATTATACTGAAATGAGCACATGAGACGGTTCATGTCTCCGTCTTCGCCGTCTTCGATTTCTCTGTAGCCCCAGATATATTCCATACCCACATTTACTCTGGATACCGGACTCCATATGATGTTGGCATGTACGGACTGATAGCTTTCGTCCACAGCCTCACTAACATAGTCTGTGTCATTGTCACGTTCTGCGTAGGAATATACGAGTGTGGAACGAAGGTTATTCAACCAGTAATGCTGATAACTGAGAAATCCACCAATCTGCTCATTGGTCTCGATATCACCAGAGATTGGATCAATGAAAGCATCCTGGAATTCAGATTCCATGTAGCGTCCAAGGCCATTACCATAATTTATGTTAATATGGAAGTTGTCTTGTCCAAAGGTGGAGATAACAGCATTTGCGCTAATTGCAGCACCCCATTCAGTATCGTCAGTTACGCCATCGTCATAACTGAACTGACGGGCTAAACCTACGATGGAATATTTTCCAATGCCGCCTGGGTTGAAGTTCACCCGGGCAATGAAATCAGGCATGTATTCATTGTTGCCACTTACTGTGCTATCTGATCCGTATATGAGATTGCCGGTGTCATCCAAATCTGCGGTCTGGAATTTGGCTTCTGGATTTTCAAGTGCAAACATGAACGATCCACCTTCAAAAGGCTGAGTCCAGCGAACCACAGCCTGACGGATGAAGAGGCTTCCTGCAGCACCGCCAAAGTCGAGAGTTTCGGGATACGCACCTAAATCAATAAAAGTACTCCAATCCTGGCCGGCACGCAGGTTGCCGAGTTCGCCGTAGGCACGACGGAGTCGAAGTCCCCAGGAGTTGCTGACCCACTCGTTACCGCCTCCACCATAGAAGTCACACTCAATTTTGGTGTTGAACTTACCGTAATCAGTGTCTGTGCTGGTGGCAAATCCGATCCGTGTCTGTTTGGCATGCATAACAAAGGAATTGTCGGGTACATTGGCAGAATCCAGAGGAACACTGCTAGGTACGTATGCATATTCGTAGGTACCACCGGTATCTGTATAGACAGCATCAAGCTTTGCATAACCATAAATCTTCATGGTGGTATTTTCAGGCAACAGCAAATTGCTTCCGGAAACGCTCTCTTTCGCTGCAACTTCCTTGATGGTTTTATCAGCTGCTTCCTGGTTGTCTTCTATTATGGCCATTTTCTGCTCAAGGGCCACTACGGTGTTTTTAAGCTGGTTAATCATTGCTCTGAGGTCTTCAACCGATTCGCCGCCCTGTGTGCCGGCCATTGCTGTAGTCGCTGCACCAAGACAGGCTCCGGAAATAACAATGGCTGAAAAAATAGCCGTTGCTTTTTTCCATCCCCATTTTACATCATTCATTCTTCTCTCCTTTTTGAAAGTTGTAGATAGTAAAAAAAATTGCATAAAGTCGATAGGCAGGTAGGCATAAAAATTGAACCTATCTTCATTGATTACTCCGTTCTTAAAGCATATAAGGTGAAATGTCAAGAATACAAGGTACAATATTTTGTATTTTTTTTGGAATCTAAGAAGCTGTTACTCAAGGTGGCAGATAATTGTTGATATCATTTTTTGTTTTTTATTGTTTCACATAAATTCGCCAAGACTTTGCACCCCGAAAGCTGGAATGGCAATATGTTGCGGTTTGTTTCCCGTTTTTCACCGGATGCAGATAATTCGTAAGCATTCGGGTTAGGGCAAAATTAGTGCCAGCCAAATATTTACGAAGATTCTTCTTGCAGAGATGTAATCAAATCACGTAATATAACTATTGATAAGCATTCATTTTTTATAATTTTACCGGAATATTCAGTCTTTTCATATTCAGTTCTTATTTTGTCCTCTCTATCAAAACAAAATCGTTGGAGTGTTTTTTTAGTGGTTGCCGTGGGGGTTTTTCTTTCCACCATGGACAGTTCCATGATTAATGTGGCCCTGCCTTCCATTATGCGAAGTTTTGGCACAAGTTTACCTCAAACCGAATGGGTGGTTTTGATTTACCTCCTGACGATTACTGCTTCTCTGCTGTTTTGGGGCCGTGTAGCTGATCAGGTTGGTTTGAGTTCTATCTATCTCTCCGGAATGTTAGTTTTTTCCCTTGGTTCTGTAACCTGTTATCTTTCTGCAACACTCTTTCAACTTATTGCTTTTCGGTTTCTGCAGGCCATGGGGGCTGCTATGATGATGGCAACAGGGCCGGCAATAATTAAAACGGTATTCCCACTTGGTCAGTTAGGTAAGGCTCTTGGGCTTGTAGGTATTTCTACTTCAATCGGACTGATGACAGGTCCTGTGATTTCAGGTCTTCTTATTCACAGCTACTCATGGCGTGCAATATTTCTGGTCACACTACCCATCAGCCTGTTTGCCTGTATGGCAGGTTTGTTGTTTATGAAACCTTTTTCAAAAAAAATACTCTTTGAAAAGCCAAGAGTGCCATTTGATTGGGCAGGAATGATATTCTGGACCGGGATGATAACCATGGCTGTCCTGCTTTCCACGCATCATTCTGGAACTTCCGCCAAGGTTATTGTTTATGAAGGGCTGATCTGTTTCTGCTTTCTGGTACTTTTAGTTAAAACAGAATATAGACAGCAGGCTCCTCTGTTTCCTCTGTCTCTATTTCGGTCTCATTCATACGCCATAGCCATGTTTTGTGCAGCCCTGTCTTTTGCCGTGCTTTTCGTGGTGCTTATTCTTATGCCTTTTTATCTTGATTACGTTCTGGGGTTTTCTGCAAAGCGGATTGGATTTGTGATGATGGCAGTACCGATTTCTGTTTTTTTTGTCTCACCACTATCCGGATTCTTTTATGATCGAATAGGAGCGAGGTTTCTTACCACAGCAGGGCTTACGATTGCAGCCTGTGGGCTGTTGCTCCTTTGTTTTCTTTCAGCTGAGAGTTCGGCTTTCAATGTTGCCTGGCGTCTGGCTGTTTTAGGTTGTGGGCAGGCACTTTTTTTATCCCCCAACAGTGCAACTGTTCTTGAAAGTGTCGATCCCCAGCAAACTGGAGTAAGTTCCGGTATGCTGGCAACAGCCAGGAATCTTGGGATGTTACTTGGTGTGTCTGTTGCAGGTCTGCTATTTGGGATGATATTTTCTAAGTTGAGCGGTGGGCAGGATCTCAGGCAGTACAGCCCGGATCAGGTACAAATCTTTATGTACGCCTTAAAGGCAACCTTCACTGTGGCAGCGTTTTTTTCTATTTTAGGAGCAGGCCTCTCTTCTTTAAGAGGGAAAACAGGGAAGAAACGATCAGCTCAAAAAACAAAATTAGAATAGGAGTGGGCTCCTCCTATTCCTTCGTGTCTTTCTCTTTCAATTTTTAACTCAAAACTTTTAACTGTCATTCATGTCACTAGGTAACTCTATCCGAGCCACCATCCCACCATCATCACTATAATCCAGTGAAAACAGTCCATGATGTTCTGCAATAATTTTTTCCACCAGAGTCAGTCCCATGCCCGTTCCATAGGTTTTTGTGGTGAAAAAGGGGTCGGCAACCCGTTTTAGATTTGAATTTTCAATACCACTGCCGGAATCTTTGATTATGATAACGACTTTCTCATTTTCTTCTTTGCAGGAGATAGTCAAGGTACCGCCTGCAGGCATGGCTTCGATGCCATTTCTGATGAGGTGCAGCAGCATTTGTCTGATCAACTTAGAATCAATAAAGAGTTCCGGATCAGGAGAGGGAAGGTTTAGCTGGTAGACAATGCATTGTTTCTTCATGGAACCGTAAAAGAGCATAATGCTTTTACGGATTAGCGGATAAAGTGGCTGAATATGTTTTTCAGGTTTTTCTTTTCCCACAAAACTGAAAAGATCATCAAGGGTGGATTCAATTTTGGATGATTCCGTGATCATCATATCAATGAATTTGAGAGTTTTTTCGTCGGTATTTCTCTTCAGCAGAAGCCGGGCCATTCCACCAATGGAGGTGATCGGGTTACGAATGGCATGCACAAGTTGGGCAGACATATGACCGAGTACTGAATAGCGCTCTGCATCAACGAGAAGGTCTTTATTTTTTTCAAGTTCCTGTGTTACATCTTCCAGTTCTGCAATTTTATTCAGCATATTTTGATAGAGGTGGCTGTGCTCAATGGCCAGGCTTGCCTGACTTGCAAAGATTTCCAGAGAATTGATGTCATCTGTGGAAATTGGATGAGTTGTGACAAAGTTGTCGGCTATGATTACTCCAAGAGATTTGTTAGGTGAAAAGAGGGGAGTGATAATAAAGGTATCTTCTTGCAGATTGTTTAAAAGCCTGCTTGTCACAGGTTGAGTACCTGCCATGCCGTTTTGTACATGGATGCTTGAGCGATTGGTACATGCCTGAATAAGAATGTGCTTATGATCATCTGCGGAAATTTTTAAACCCTGCACAATTGAGTTCAGTTCTGTATCATCATCCATGCAGGATGTTTGAATATTGTTTAGTATGTCACCAAGGTGCAGATTGTCCTGTTTTATTGCATCCCAAACTCTGCCGGCATCGGCTCTGCAAGGTGGCCCAATGGCCATTTTTCCCTGCAGTTCGGTGTTTGTATCATTGAAAAGGAGGAGAAATGCCCTGTTGAATTTTAACCCTTCTTCTGCTGTGATACCAACCAGAATAGATTGCAGAACAGTATCAAGCTCAATACTGTTCAGGTAGGCACTGTTCATTTTCAGGTTGAGCTGATGAAGAAACCGGGCTCGGTAATTTGAGATCTCCAGTTGTTTCTGGTATCGACGATTATCAATGGTGAGTTTTCTTTTTTGCAGAGTTTTGCGAACTGCAAGGCAGAAGTCTTCAATTTTTACCGGTTTAGCCAGGTAGTCATCGGCACCTTGTCGTAGACAGTTTAAAGCAACCTTCAAATCTGTTGTTCCGGTGAGCATAATGATACTGAGATCCGGATGGCGTGGGACAATATCTGCGAGAACTTCGGTGCCATCACGGTCGGGAAGGCCTATGTCTAACAGGATCAGGGCAACATGCTCCCGTTCGAGAATTCGATAGAGTTCTGCAGCATTTGAGGCGGTAAAAACTTTGAAACCTTCGTCGGTGAGAAGGCTTTCAAAGATGAGAAGTATTTCTTGTGAGTCATCAACAAGTACAATGGATTCACCCGGGGCGAGGTAGTCGCTTGTCGGGAGGGTTTCATTGTGTTTAGATACTGCTGGAAGGTTAACCATATGAAAACCCTGTTGGTTAAACTAGGATTGAACAATGAATAGAAATACAGATTGATACTATCAATAGATAGTACAGGGCTTGCAGGAAAAGGAAAGAGAAATGCGTAGTCATTCTCAATATTATAAAGGTTTTCTAAATTAAATGGGAGGACAGGTGAAAAAAGAAGTCAGTGACAAGGAGTTGAAAAAAGTAATCGCCGATTTTCTGGAAATGGGCTACGTGGAAAATATTTTTGAGATGTTCAAACAGGATTCCCGCTATTATGCCTGGGTAGGAGAGTTGCTTGATGATGAACGATTTAATGTGCGCCTTGGGATTTCAGTTCTTTTTGAAAATTTGAAAGTTCATTGTGCAGGTGATATTCATCTGGCGATTCCTTCCCTTTGTCAAGCACTCGAGAATGGTCCACCCCATGTTCGTGGTGAAGCAGTGAGTGTTCTCGGAATAATAGGAAATACAGAGGCGCGACTATGCGTGAACAGGGCGTTGCAGGATGAATCACCCCAGGTGAGGGAAGTGGCAAGGGATGTTTTGGAGGAACTGGAGTGAAAAGGGTTTTTGCGTCAGGGGGAAAACTATCAGGCCGCTTGAAAGGCTTTGAGCCTAGAGCGGGCCAACAGGAGATGGCCGAAGCTGTGGCCGATATTCTGCATGATGGCGCAGAGAGAGTTGATGGTCGTGCCTCACTCCTTCTGGTGGAAGCAGAAACAGGAATTGGAAAAACGCTTGCCTATCTGGTGCCTGCTCTGTTGTCAGGGCAGCGGATTGTGATCTCAACAGCCACCATTAATCTTCAGGATCAGATCCTGAAAAAAGAGATTCCCCTGCTTGAGAAAGTGCTTGAGACGGATATTCCGGCACTGTGTATCAAGGGCAGGCAGAATTACCTTTGTCATTATCGTTGGTTTCAGCATCGATCAAATCCTCAAACTTCTCTGGTGGAGAGCAGCGACGAAGAAAAAATCGAGCAATGGCTTTCAAAAACAGAAAGTGGTGACAGGGCTGAGCTGTCCTGGCTGCCAGATCGCTCTCCACTCTGGCCAAAGATTTCGGCCCAATCAAATCAATGTCTGGGGGGCGATTGTCCTGAGTTCTCTCTCTGTTTTGTGAATCGTTTGCGAAAGCAGGCCGGGACTGCTCGTCTGCTTATCGTGAACCACCATCTCTTTTTTTCAGACCTTGCTCTGCGACAGGCTGGATTTGGTGAAATTTTGCCCAGGTATCACTCTGTAGTTTTTGATGAGGCGCATCATCTGGAAAATGTGGCCACCAATTTTTTCGGTAAACATTTCAGTCACTATCAGCTTCTTGATCTCATAGGGGATTTGGAGCGACAAGCGGAAGCAGATCTACCTGCGTCAGGTTTTGACTCTCTTGTGGGATATGCCAGGGGATTAAAACAGCGGCTTGATGTGTTTGCCGCACTTTTTCCAGCACAAAGAGGCCGGTATCCACTGGCACCACTTCTTGATACCATCGATGGCTGGCAGGAAGCGGTTGATAATCTTGCAAATGGCCTGGAACAGCTCGCGGAACGTTGTGTGAAGCAAGCCTCGCACGGTGAAATTTGGAATCTGTTTGCGGATCGAGCAGGTGAACTTCAGCAGAATCTATTGCATATTGCAGGAGTTGAGCAGGTGGGTGCGGGATATTTTATCCATTGGTACGAGAGGCGTGAGAGAACCGTCAGCCTTTCGGCAACTCCGGTGAAGGTGGCAGAAGAACTCGAAAGCTGTCTTTATAATTCTGTACAGTCCTGTATCATGACTTCAGCTACCCTCACCACTGGTGGCGATTTTAAGTATATGCGGGAACGTTTAGGCATAGATGAAACATGCAAAACATTGTGTCTGCAATCGCCCTTTGACTATAAAGGGCGAACTCTGTTATATGTACCGAAGCACGGTTTTCCGGAAGCCACTGCCGGGAATTATGGCAATAGTCTTTGTGATCGTATATTTGAGCTATTAAAAATCAGTCGAGGCAGGGCTCTTGTCCTTTTTACCAGTTTCAGGGCCATGGATATGGTTGCTGATTTTTTGGAGAGCAGGCTTTCCTATCCGGTGCTGGTACAGGGAACGGCTTCACGGCAGGCGCTTCTCGAACAGTTCCGTGAAACAAATGATTCTGTGTTACTTGCAGTCGCTAGTTTTTGGGAAGGCGTGGATGTTTCAGGTGATTCTTTAAGTTGTGTACTTATCGATAAGCTTCCCTTTGAAGTACCGACTGATCCTGTCATTCAGGCACGGATGAAAGCAATTGAAGAAGACGGTGGCAAGCCATTTTTTCAATTTCAGGTGCCCCGGGCTATTCTTACTCTCAGACAGGGAGTCGGGCGCCTCATGCGTTCAACCAGTGACAGAGGTGTTATCGGAATTATGGATATTCGTCTCTATTCAAAAGGCTATGGGCGAATGTTTCGGACTAGCCTGCCTCCTTCCCCAGTTGTGCGAAGGCTTGAAGATGTGGAAGAATTTTTTGCAACAGATTAATTTTAAAGGATAAATAGATGGCAGATGTAGTTGAGGCCCCCCCAGAGGAACAGTTGATGGCGGCCATTGCACCGGAAGTAGCAAAGATAGAACAGGCCATGCGCACGGATTTGCAGGTGGCAACTCAAGGGACTGATCCACTTTTGGCTGAAGTCCTTGAGTATGGAATATTTAACGGTGGAAAACGTTTGCGTCCACTTCTTGTTGTTTTGGCTGCCCGTCTTTCCGGCGTTGCCCAGGGGAAAAACGAAGAGATATATAAGCTGGCCATTGCCTTTGAATATCTTCACAGTGCCACTCTCTTTCACGATGATGTGATTGACCGGGCAGGCTTACGTCGCGGGAAACCCACGGTAAATAAATCCTTTGGTGCGATTGCTGCCATTCTTGGTGGTGACTTCCTTCATTCCAGATCTATGTTTCTGGTTGGTTCCTTTGGTGGCACTCCGGCGCTTGAAATTTTTTGTCAGGCAACAAATGCTATGGTTGACGGAGAGTTTTTACAGCTCCGTAATGCTCAAAATTATAATCTTTCAGAACAGGATTATTTTTTAGCAATTAAAGGAAAAACAGCACTCCTCATTGCCGCTACCTGTGAAATCGGAGCTCTTGCCGGAGGTGCAACAGTTAGTCAGCAGCAAGCCCTTGCTGAGTATGGTATTGGGTTGGGCACAGCTTTTCAGATTGTTGATGATCTCCTGGATTATCAGGGAGACACGGCACAAATCGGTAAGGCTGTGGGGAATGATTTTCAGGAAAGGAAGATGACCCTCCCTCTTATTCTGGCATTGAGTAATGCAAATTATGAGGATAAAGAGCGATTGCTCTATCTCCTTGAACATGAAGATGCACGAGAAAGTGGATTTGTTGAAGCTTATGGTTTAATAGACAAATATGACGGATTTTCTTTAAGCAGGAACAGGGCTGAGTCAATTGTAGCTGAAGCTGTGGCTGGTCTGGAAGTGTTTTCAGGTGGAGATGATGTTGCATCTCTTACTGTTCTCCAAGCTCTGGCAAAGTATGTATTAGTAAGACAAAAATAGAGATCATCTATTGATGTTTCAAGAGTGATGGCGTCGTAAAAACTCTTCATCTGCTTCGTTGCTGCATTTTTTATTTAATTACGACGTACCCTAGTACG
>JAOZQU010000073.1 GCA_029932055.1 Desulfocapsa sp. | reverse complement strand
ATTCCCGATAACTACCTCGGGAATGACGGATTTTATGAAGTTTTAGCCCAAAAGATTATAAAATCCAGTATCTGCAAAATTACGCTGAAAAGTTACGAAGGATTTATATCATGTGTGGAATTTGCGGTTTTAATTGGAAAGATGAAGAGTTGATAAAACGGATGAACGATCGGATCGTTCATCGCGGGCCTGATCAGGATGGGATTTATTGTGATGATGAGGTTTCACTAGGCCACAGGCGATTGAGCATTATCGACCTGAGTGAGCACGGCCGGCAGCCCATGTATAATGAGGATAAGAGTATCTGTCTTATCTTTAACGGAGAAATTTATAATTTTCCGGAATTGCGGGAGATTCTGCTTCAGAAAGGACATACCTTCAGTTCCAACTCCGATTCTGAAGTTATTATTCATGCCTATGAAGAGTATGGCACAGGCGTGCTTGATAAGCTTCGCGGGATGTTTGCCTTTGCACTCTATGATGTGAAGGAGAAAACGCTTTTACTGGCACGGGATCGAATAGGCATTAAACCACTTTATTATTACCATAAAAAGGGGAATCAAAAACTGGTTTTTGCTTCTGAGATAAAGGCGATCATTGAAGATAAATCCATTGAACGTAAGTTGTCGCACCAGGCACTCTACGATTATATCGGCTTTGAGTTTGTTCCGGCACCAGCCACCATGTTTCAGGATATTTATAAGATTCCTGCCGGACATTATCTGATTTGTCGTAACGGTGACATAACAATTAAACAGTATTGGGACCTTGATTTTGCCCCAAAGAGCCCTGTCCTGTCCTACGACGAGAGTGTTGAAAAATTACGTGAAATGCTGGATCACGCAGTCAAAAGTCACCTTATAAGTGATGTGCCTTTGGGCGTGTTTCTTTCTGGCGGGCTGGATTCCAGTACCATTGTTGCCATGATGCGGCGTCATATTTCAGGTTCTTTGAAAACTTTTACCATAGGATACGAAGATAAAACTTTCAGTGAACTCGAATATGCTGCACAAGTTGCAGAATATTTTGATACTGACCATCAGGTGCTCATGCTTGATGATATCAAACCTGAGTATGTTGAAAAGACTCTTTATCATCTTGATGAACCCATGACGGATCTTTCCACCGTCCCCTTGTATCTGCTCTGTAAGCAGGCCAGGGAACATGTGACGGTCTGTTTGAGTGGTGAAGGAGCGGATGAGAGTTTTGCAGGCTATGATCGTTTTAAGGCAAGTAAAATGAATTTGCTGTTCAGGCTTATGCCTGGCCCTGTTCGAAAACAGATCGTCGGCAGGATGATTGCCATGCTTCCTGATCAATCGCAGAAAAAAGGAGCTGTTAACATGTTGAAGCGCTTTGTGGAAGGAGCCAATCTTCCGCCGGAAGGGCATCATCTTCGCTGGCAGTATTTTTCAAATGAAGATCAGAATAGCCTGCTTTTTAATGATCAATTCAAATCTCAGGCTCTCTTTGATCCATTTAGAACCATACGAGAATATTCTGAACGTTGTAATGCCGGTGATAGAATTAACAAGGAAATTTATCTGGATATGCGTTATATGATGACCGACAGTGTGCTCATGAAGGTTGATAAAATGAGCATGGCCAGTTCCCTTGAAGTGAGAGTACCTTTGCTTGATCATGTTTTGGTTGAGTTTCTGGCATCTCTTCCGGGTGATTGGAAGCTGAAAGGTCTGAAAACAAAATATATTTTTCGTTCTGCCCTGAAGGGTTTATTACCCGATAATATTGTTAATCGCGGAAAGCAGGGTTACAGTCTGCCGGTGAAGCATTTACTTCGCGGAGACATGAAGGAGTATATGGTGACACTTTTAAATGAGTCACCAATAATTCGGGAGAATATGCATCTTGGTTTTGTGAATCGGTTGATAAAAGAGCACTCAGATATGGTTCATAATCATAATCATGTGCTCTGGGCACTGATTAATATAGCAATCTGGCATAACAGATTTTTTAAATAGTATGAAATGCAAGGAGAAAAAATGAAAGTTCTAGTTACAGGGGGAACTGGATTCACCGGTAAGGCCCTGGTACGGAGGCTTTTGGATGATGGGCATGAAGTTGTTGCGCTCGATTATCAGGAAGGTTTGAAAACCGAAGAACTTAGGCAATGGGGTGCAAAGGTAGTGATTGGCACTGTTACCGATGCAGAAGTTGTTGAAGAATGCATGCAGGGTGTTGATATTGTACAGCATCTGGCAGCAGCCTTTCGGGAGATGGATGTTCCCAATTCATACTATGATGAAGTGAATGTTGGTGGAACCCGTATTGTTTTAGAGTCTGCTTTCAGGAACAAGGTAAAGAAGTTCATTTATTGCAGTACCTGTGGTGTGCATGGTAATGTTGAAAATCCGCCGGCACCAGAAACAGCTCCTATTAATGCTGCTGATTATTATCAGCAGACAAAGTATGAGGCAGAACCAGTTGTCCTTGACTATGTAAAGAAGGGCATGAAGGCAACTATCATTCGTCCTGCTGCTATTTACGGGCCTGGTGATCCAGAACGGTTTTTTATGATTTTTAAACGGGTGAATAGTGGGACTTTTCCGATGTTTGGCAGTGGCAAGACGTTGTATCATCCATTGTATATCGATAGCCTGATTGATGCCCATATCCTTGCCATGGATGAAAACAAAGGGAATGGTGAGGCCTATTTGATTGCAGATGAAGAATATGTGGAAATTGAAGATCTGGTGCGTCGAACTGCAAAAGCCCTGGGTGTTGACGTTAAAATCCCTCATTTTCCTATCTGGCCGCTGATCATCGCTGGTCATTTCTTTGAAAAGGTTTGTAAACCATTCAAAATCAAACCTCCAATTTTTCCGCGTCGTGTTGATTGGTTTCGTCAGAACAGGGCCTTTGATATCAGCAAAGCCAAAAGAGACCTTGGTTATAATCCCCGGATAGATCTTGACGAAGGACTGAAAAGGACTGGAGAATGGTACAAAAGAGAAGGGTACCTGTAAGCAAATGGATGATGGCGTAAAAAAAACGCAGCAGGCGATTACCGGCAAGGGTTCAGCACTGAATAAATACCAGGATGTCATTGTTGGCAATCGGTCTTTGCTGTTTCTTTTCTATTATGAATGCTGTGTCTGGTTGGGTGTAATCCCCGGTGCGCTCGGAATGCTGTTACGTCAGATATTCTGGCCACGTCTTTTTGGCTCATGCGGCAAGAAGGTGGCTTTTGCCAGTGGGGTTGTTCTCAGGCATCCTAAGCGTATACACCTTGGAGATTTTGTGGTGATTAGTGAAGGCTGTATTCTCGATGCACGAAATTCGGAAACAGAACAGGTTATTGTCCTTGGCAATGATGTTATTCTCTCCAATAATGTTGTGTTGTCATGTAAAAAAGGCACCATCTCCATTGGAGACTCCACCGGAGTGAATAGTGGAACTGTTATTCAATCAACGAACAACTGTCCTGTCACCATAGGTGCTGATGTGATTATCGGTCAGATGAGTTTTGTGATTGGAGGTGGGAGTTATAATATAGATCGCCTTGATATTCCCATACGTATGCAGGGAATTAAGGATGATGGTGGCGTTGTAATAGAGGATGATGTATGGCTGGGAGGCAATGTGACAGTGCTCGGAGGCGTGACAATCGGAAGTGGCTCCGTTGTGGCAGCCGCAGCTGTTGTTACAAAATCCGTAGCCGCCTGTTCAATCTGTAAAGGGATTCCGGCACAAGTGACTGGCACCCGAAAAGAAGAGGCCTGAAATGCGTATAGCCATAATGATGCGATCCGCTGATGAGGCTGGTGGAATCGGAGTATATGCCAGAAATATAGTAAAAGAGCTGCTCAAGCTGGATCATACAAATGAGTATATCCTTTTTTACAAGACTGAGAAGCACCTTGGACGCTATGTAGAGTTTGCTAATTGCCGGGAGGTCTTTCTACCCGGTGGCAATAAGGCAATCTGGGATCAATTCACCATACCAAGGGCTGCTGCAAAGGCAAAAGCTGATCTGATTTTCAATCCAAAATTCACAGTCCCTTTGTTTACCAGCTGCAAAACTATGATGGTGGTTCATGGTGCCGACTGGTTTGTGCCCCCCTATGATGAAGTGTACACCACCATAGATAATTTTTATATCAAGAGGGTTATGCCCCTCTATTTTCGCAAGGCCGATTATATCAGTTCTGTTTCAGATTATTCCACTGATGGCTTTGTGAACGCATTTCCCTGGTGTAAAAATAAAATTAAGACCATTTATTTTGGGCCAAATAAAATTTTTAAGCGTATTTCAGATGTCCAAATTTTAGAAACAGTCCGCTCGAAATATAATTTACCGGAGGATTTCATTCTCACTGTGATTCGCTACGATCCGGGTGCCAGGAATACGCGTAAAAATTTCAAGGGAATGGCAGAAGCGTATTCACTGTATAAGAAGATGGGCGGCAAAGAAAAATTTGTGGTTGTTGGTCGTGATTGTCATCGCTATGCAGAAGAACATGATCTGAAAGCCTTAGAAATTGCAGAAGATGTTATCTTCACAGGCTTAGTTCCCCAGGCCGATCTTCCCGTTTTTTACAGCCTTGCCAGGTTGTATCTCTACCCGACAATTATCGAGGCTTTTCCCATCCCAACCACAGAAGCTATGATCTGTGGCTGTCCCATTGTCACTTCAAATGGTACTGGGCTCGAGGAACTTACCCATGGTGTTTCCCTTGCCGTTGATCCACTCGATAGTCAAGCAATCGCAGATGCAATACATACTGTGCTGAGTGATGAAAATCTGCAGCAGGAAATGCGTGACAAGGGCTTTGAGCGGTCAAAAATTTTCAGTTGGCAGAAGTGCGCTGAGGAAACCCTTGAGATATTTCAGAAGTTGGTTGGGGAGCGTTAGCAATGGATTCTCCACTTGTTGCAATTGTTATTCTCACCTGTAATCAAAAACAGGTTACCCTGGATTGTTTGAACAGTTTTATCGATTGTCCATACCGAAATAAGCAAATACTTCTTGTTGATAATGGGTCTGACGATGGCGTACAGGAAACTGTGAATGAACAGTTTCCTGATGTCATTGTTCTGCGTAATGAGAAAAACCTTGGTGCGGCTGGTGGTCGTAACACAGGAATAGAATATGCCAGGCAAAATCTTGATTTTACCTATATCATGTTCATGGACAATGATATTGTGGTTCAGCCGGATTTCCTGAGTAAGCTTGTTTCCGGCCTTGAATCGTGTGAAGATCCAACGGTTGAAATTGCTTCGCCTCTTTTATATCAGATGGGGTCGGAAAAATTAATTGATTGTGCCGGTGGTGCAAAACTTAATTTTTATACAGGTTCCACACAGACAAGAGGGCATGGCAAACAGGACACCGGACAATACGATAGCGACCATTTTCCTGCATGCGTGCCAACCACCGTCTTAATGCACCGAAATGCCTTAAATCGAGCCGGAAAGTTCGATGTCTCCTTTGATCCCTATGGCTATGAGGATCTTGACATGGTTCTCCGGGCAAATCCTGATCGCGCGCCCTATCTGTTTGTACCCCGTGCTGTTGTCCACCATTTGGGGTCAAAGACCGGGTTTTCCGGTTACACTGCAGAATACACCCGTATGAAGGGCCAGAACATGAAACGTTTTTTTAAGCGTCATGCGACTTCCTTTCAATGGTTTTGTTTTAATTTACTTCTGCCTTTTTTGAGTGTGAAGACAATTGTCAGGGAGCTGAGGCGTGGAAATGTGAAAACAATATTGAGTCTTGCAAAAGGGTTTTTGAGTGGCAGTAAATAAATTGCATATATCTCCTGCTACGTGAACAATTTCCCATGTCTATTCTGTCCATATTCCATAAAAACCAGGAGAATTTGTTTTCATTTGGTGCCACTGTCTGCCGGGCCTTAAGTCGGTTCCTGCTGGTTTTTCTGGCCAGTTTGTTGTTGTCCAAATATGAATTTGGCATCTTTAATATCTTCATATCTATTTATTTCTTTGCCCGTCTTTTTTCCGAGAACTCTCTTAATCTGCCTTTCATCAAGTTTGCAGCTGATGGCGAGAATGATCCGGCACTGGTTAACTTCCAGGTTATCCTGCTGAAGATACTGTATGTTGTTCTTGTCTCATCGGTAATTCTTATTTTTTCTGATTTTATTGTTGAGTACTCGGGGCTTGAGAGAAAAAAGCTGTTGTATCTTTTGCCATTTATGCTCCTGGCCTTGACCGCATATATGTTTGTGGGGCAGGTGCTTGTGGCTCAATTAAAGATGAGGCACTTATTTATCTATGAACTGATAAATGGAGTTGTTTTTGTTTTATTTTTAGGGATTGCATACCTGCTGGCCACTGGTTTTTCCACAGAGAATTTGCTTATCCTTTTTTCCTTAGCCATGGGGTGCTCTGCGCTGGTGGGTCTATTCCTTTTCCAGCGATTAATTGAAGTAGTAACACGGATCAGTAAGGAATTATTATGGAAGATAATCCATTATTCAAAGTTTACAGTTTTAAGCGGAATCAGTTCACTGGTTATTTTGAAAGCTGACGTTTTGATGCTCGGATATTTCCGAACGCCTCAGGAAGTAGGTATCTATGGTATGGCCCTCTTTGTGAACGAGGCAGTGAATGTGGTTTTTGATTCAGTACTTCGTGTATGTCTACCAAAGGCATCTGCTCTGGCAGGAGATACTGATGTCGCTGGAATTAAACTTCTTTTTCGTCAATCAGTAAAAAATATTTATATAGGTATTATTCCAATTATTGTAGTCATTGCTGTTGCTGCCCCTGCAACTATCAACTTGATTTACAAAGGGAAGTATGAGGATTCAATTGTGCTGATCTATTTATTTCTGGCATCATCCCTTGTGAAACCTATTGGCTACGTAGCTGGTGTGATACTTGGAGCAACCGGGAATATCCGCTTGGATAACCGTAATTGCTGGTTGTCGGCATTGTTGAATGTCGTGTGCAATTATTTACTTATTCCAAGATTTGGTGTAATGGGGGCAGCAATAGCTTCAACCCTTAGTTTTACTAGTTTAACACTACTCCATTATATTTCTGTTCGTAAAACAGTATTTTGTGAAAAAAAAATTGATAGACATGCTAAAAATGTATTTCATTCTTGATATAATGATATCCGAGAATCTTTTTGTAGGTTTCCAGCCGTAACTCAAAGTATTTGACAAAGAAAAACTCTCGAAGTATTAAAATGGTTAGTATTTATTGTTGTTGATATATTGTGAAGGAGAAAAAAATTTTACGATTTATAAGAGCCAACTGTTACCATATGGTAATTCAGGTAACTGCTATTGCTTTGCTTGTACTTTTCATGTCAGGTAGTTGTTTATCAGCTACGTTTGTACGTATGAAAATATTTCCTGAGCATGTTGGGGTGTTTACGACAGATGGAAAGCAACAGTTTGTTGCATTTGGATATAAAGCAGACGGTTCTAGTACCAATATTACTGAGCAGGTGGATTGGGAAAGTAGCAATAAGAATATCGTTACTATTAATCCAAGAGGTCTAGCCACAGTTGTTTCCGGTAAAACATCTGGACAAGTTAAAATAAATTGTTCATACCCTAAAACCACTATTGTTGCATTTATAGGTGCGATTAATCTTCTTCTCTTAACTCCACCTGAAGAAGAACCTATAGTTGAAAAGCCTGTAATTCTTGCAATTGGTGCGATAAAACTTTTACTTTTGTAGTGACAATGTTTACCATTTGATCGTTCTCTAAGGTGAGCAGTAGTTGATACTTAGCTTTCCATTTTATTGAAATGAAGTTTACCTGTGAATTATACCTATTAAAAATGTTTTAAATAGAGGGAGATAGTTTTGAAAAATAAAAATACCAATAGGTGGTGTAAAAGAAAGATCACCACTATTTTTTCATTGGCCGTATTGTTTTTGGTCTTTGGAGGAAATTGTTTTGCTGCTGAGTATGTAAAGTTGAAAATGTATCCTGAACATGTTGGAGTGTTCACCAGCGATGGAGAACAACAATATGTGGTTTTTGGATATATGTCAGATGGAAGCAGTACTAATCTCACGAGTAAAGTGAATTGGGAAAGCAGTAATGAAAACATTATCACCATAGATGATAATGGCTTAGCCACTATTGTCGACTCAGTGACAAGGGGCCAGGTTACAGTCTCTTGCTCATATCCTAAAACAGGGAAAAGTCTGTCTGCAGTTAATCTGTTATTATTAAGTGGTCCCAAGACATACACTGTTGGTGGTTCCGTGACAGGTCTTGATGCGGGTAACAGTGTGGTTATGCAAAATAATTCGGGTGATGATCTTTCTGTAAATGCAGATGGTAGTTTTACTTTTGCTACACCCCTTGAGACTGGGGATGATTATGCTGTTACCGTTCTAACTGACCCAACTTCACCAAATCAAACTTGTGTGGTAAGCAATGGTTCTGGAACTATATCAGATACGGATGTGACTGATGTAACAGTGGTCTGTACTACAACTACATACACTGTTGGTGGTGATGCCAGTGGGCTTGCGACAGACAATATTGTAGTTCTGCAAAACAACTCTGCTGATGATCTTCCAGTAAATGCCAATGGTAGTTTTACTTTCGCAACACCCATTGATGATGGCACTGGATATGATGTAACCGTTTTAACTGAACCAACTACACCAAGTCAGACCTGTGTTGTAGAGAATGGCTCAGGGTTGCTTGCGGGTGATAATGTAACCGATGTTACTGTTATTTGTACCACGAATCAATACAGTGTTGGTGGTGTAGTGAGTGGGCTTGATGGAACAGTAGTTTTAAAAATAAATGATGGGGAGACGAGAACGGTGAGTGTAGATGGTAATTATGTTTTTCCAACCTCTCTTGAAGACGAAACTCCTTATGAGGTTATCGTTGAAACTCAACCTGCTGGTCAGACCTGTGATGTCGCCAATCATACAGGAATTCTTGAAGGTGCAGATGTGAGCGATGTTAACGT
The DNA here is from genome assembly GCA_029932055.1 of Desulfocapsa sp. Taxonomy (GTDB): domain Bacteria; phylum Desulfobacterota; class Desulfobulbia; order Desulfobulbales; family Desulfocapsaceae; genus Desulfocapsa. Next base: position 5,943 of record JAOZQU010000073.1, on the reverse strand, counting down.
TACCTGCAGTGATGATATTTAGCATAAGATGAATTATATGTGCCAATTGTTCATGAGCTAAGAAAACAATGAATCGTTGAATACAGTGGAACTACTATTCAATTGAAAGTTAGTTAAAAGGAGTATTGTCTTGAATACTATAAAGAGTACAAAAAAGAGTTTTAGAATACTAAGTGCCTTATTGCTATTATTCTCTGTTATGATAACAAGTGCTACTGCTGCAACTCTCACAGCCTCAACCTCATTGACAGTTGTCAATATAACCGAGTTTAGACATGGTACAGCTAGTACTATAACGACTTGGGAAGGTGATTGGCCTAATGACCCCATAGATGTCATAGTACCAGGTGCCCAAGAGGTATATCTCAATAATGTTCATTTTACCTCTCACCATATGTCATGGTCAACGACCCCCTATATAACACCTTATCCAGTGTTTCCCAATACTGTGAATTCGATGGTAGCAGCAGTCTGGTCGGAAAATAATGGCGCGAGTTATATTATGCAATCCTGGGATTATCTGGCTAGCAATACGCACGCTAAAGGTATAGAAGGTGGAATGCCTAATTGTTGGATGGGAACAATGGTGCATTCAGTGTGTGACAGGAAGCCTGGTGAGTGTAATGGGCGCAATAAGAGTAATCTGTACTTCACTGAGTTTCCCAGCGACAATACCACTTGTTGGGGAACTGTGGATTGATTTAATTCCTACTCCGTTAGATGCCTGTTTATTAAGAGGAGTATGATAAAACAACCTTGTCTTTATTAGACAGGGTTGTTTTGTTTTTAGTAATTGATGGATCCGTAAAAAGTCCCAGCTCCGTCATTCCCGCGAAGGCGGGAATCCAGAACGTGTTGAAATGACAAGATTCCCGCCTTGCGGGAATGACGGTATTGTGAAGAGTATATGTTTTTACGAGTTCATCAGTAATTGACAGTTCAGCAAAAGATTTTTTATGTTTCTCACCAGAAAATTAAATTCTCTATTATCCCTGATTGATTTAAGTATAGTCAGAAAATCGGTGCTCTACGGGTGGCAGACAGGAGAAGTCGAAACCAAACAGGATGTGTTACTTCCTGATGGTGCTGAAACCTATCTCACTGCAACTAATCCACGGCTACAGGAATTAAGACAAAGGTATGCAACTTTTCAGGCTCAGGCATCTATGGCAATTGTCTGGACAGATGAATATGTTCAATCCTATGGATTGCAATCTTTTCGGGGTGATAACTGCTATGTCTGGCAGACAAGAGATCCTAACTGTGCAGAGATTAATTATTGTTTGACTGCATATTATGTGAAAACAATTGACAGCCTGGGCGTACTTGAAAAAAACAGTGAAGATGGCTTATTTGGCGTCCATACCTATACTGTTGATTTAAGAGTGTTTAGCAGAGATTTACTGGATTCAACTGTTGAACTGAACTTTCTTGAGAAACATCTTCAGCTTTCACATATTGATGACCTGACTATTCTTGATATTGGTGCCGGCTATGGTCGTTTAGCATACCGCACTGCAAATACATTTCCTAATGTGTCGAGATATTTTTGTACAGATGCTGTACCTGAGTCCACCTTTTTGTCAGAATATCATCTGAAATTTAGAGGATTAGAGGACAAAGTTACTGTTGTACCTCTTGATGAAATAGAAAAGAAGTTGCAAGAACAAAAAATTGATTTAGCAGTCAATATTCATAGTTTTTCAGAGTGTAGCCTTGAGGCAATTGAGTGGTGGTTGTCTCTTCTTGCTGCAGAGAAAGTGAAGAATCTTTTTATTGTGCCGAATGCTTCTGATCATGGTGGGGATAAGCTTGCTTTGAATAGTGGCGAAGATTTTTCTATTCTGGTTGAGAAATACGGATATAGGTTACAGGTCAAAGCCCCTAAATATGAAGACCCTATGGTTCAGAAATATGGTGTTTCTCCAACGTATTATTATCTGTTTGAGTTGGAATCATAAGTCCTTTTTTTTCATAAGAATCCTGTTGTTGCAAAATATATGTAATTAATGGTAATTGTCTGTACGGTATGCTGTGACAGTACTAGTTTTTTTATTAAGTAAGAGTGTCAAATCATGATGAAAGTGTCAAATTTAGATGTTTCAGTCGTTATTCCTTTATTGAATGAGGAAGAAAATATTCCCATTCTTTATGGTGAGCTTACCCAAACTTTGCAGAAAATTGCAGTTGAGTATGAACTGATTTTTGTAGATGATGGAAGCAGGGATTCAAGCCTGGAAATTCTTGAGAATTTACAGCAGAGTGATGCTCACATCTGTGTTGTTTCTCTCAGAAAGAATTTTGGCCAGACAGCAGCCATGAGTGCTGGTTTTGATAGGGCAAAAGGGAATATTATTATTTCCATGGATGCAGATCTGCAAAATGATCCAGCCGATATCCCCATGCTACTCCAGAAGATAGATGAAGGCGCTGATATGGTCACCGGCTGGCGGTTTAACCGTCAGGATCCTTTTTTGAGCAGAAAACTCCCTTCAAAAATAGCAAATAAAATTATTTCCTATGCAACCGGAGTGCATCTGCACGATTATGGATGCACCTTAAAGGCTTTCCGGTGCGATGTTATTAAAACCATTAAACTTTATGGTGAGATGCACCGGTTTATTCCTGCTATTGCCAGCTCCATGGGAGTTTCCATTACAGAGGTTAAGGTTAATCATCGACCACGGAGGTTTGGAACATCCAAATATGGTATTTCCCGAACCTTACGAGTGATCCTTGACCTCATTACCGTGAAATTTTTATTGAATTATGCTACCAGGCCAATTCATGTATTTGGAACCATAGGTTTTATTTCTGGATCTGTGGGAGCAGTGCTGGCACTGGTAATGACTATTCAACGCCAGTTCTATGGAATACCTCTTTCTGACAGGCCCCTGTTGCTTCTTGCAGTTTTATTGATTTTTGTTGGAGTACAGTTTGTGACCATTGGGCTTGTTGCGGAGATGTTAGCAAGGACGTACCATGAGTCCCAGAATAAGCCGACCTATTATGTGCGTAAGATTATTGCCAGTGATTGAAAGGGTCACGGGGAAAAAAATGTTTAACAAGGTTTTCATCAGTCTTGGATGTGTGATGCTCACAGTATACCTTTTAGTATTGAGCTCGGTTGTTCATGCTGAGAAAGTTACCCCCTCCCCAAAACTGCAGGATTTACAACTCATTTTTTCTGCTGATTATGGCGAGGGCGAGCAGATATTTTTTAGCAAGTATAAGAAAAATGATTGGACTGTTCCCCGGCAAATCAGTAATAGTAACACTTTTGTTTTGCATCCGGTAAGCAGTATAGGACGTGATGGAACAATATGGGTTGTCTGGAGCCAGGCTGATAAGGCTGGATTCTCTCTTTATTATTCCCTGTTTAGATATTCTCGTTGGAGTAAAGCCAAGAAGATTGAAATTTCAATGAAGGATAATCGCGCAGCAACTCTTATTGTGGATAATGACAATATCCCCTGGTTGGCATGGATTGCTGTGGATAAAACGTATTCCGATGTTTTTTTGTCCCGTTGGAATGGGGTTGCATGGGGTACTCCTGATAAAGCGCATGTTGATAACAAGGTACCAGACATTCAACCCAGGTTACGTCTAAATAAATCCGGAGGAATAACACTTTTCTGGCAGACGTTTGCTGATGGGAGATATGTAACTGAATCAAAGATATTGGGTGATCAGCAGGGAACACCTGAACACATTATTCCGAAGAATAAGAGTATGGGAATAAAAATTCAGGAAAACGTTCAACTTCCAGCACTTCCACCATTCATCACAGAACGTCATAAGGCGACTCTTTTTATTAAAACAGATGAGGGAGCAGAAGCTGTTCCTCTTATTCATTTCTGAAATATATTGTTAATCAAATAAAATTGAAAACTAAATTTTTGAAAAATTCTTTGTGTTTTTGCTCTGCTATACTGTTTTGTCTTTTTCCTACAACTGCTGTGTTTGCAGATGAGGTTGGAGTTATTATCGCTTTTGGTGATAGTTTGACTGAAGGTTGTGGGAATGAGGTCTCCTCGTGCGGTGTCACTCCACGACCAGGAGATTGTACTTATGACTATGAAACTATACTGAAAGCACTACTTACGGAAAATAGATACGAATTCACAGTTCATAATTTTGGGGTGGGGGGAGAAACCACTGTAGACGGAATAAACAGACTCCCTTATGTTTTTGACAATGCCTGTAATCAGAGGGCTGAGTATATTTTACTTTTAGAAGGCACGAATGATCTTTTGCATGGTGCAATGGGAGCCAATGTGAAATTTAATCTCGGGATCATGATCGATATGAGTCGAGAGAATGGGTTGGAACCGCTTCTTGCTACATTGCCGCCCGACTCTGAGCCTGATAATCAGTATAAAAATATTCCTCTGATGAACCAGTATATTCGTGAACTGGCCGTGGAGAAAAATGTTACTCTCGTGGAGCAATACAACGCCCTGGAACCGAATTGGGGAACCTACACAAATCCCCGTGGATGCTATGGAGATCTTACCCATCCTAACAGCACTGGATTCGACGTTATTGGAACCGTATGGTATGAAAGCTTAACCGATGTGCTACCACCCCCTGCTCAATCGTTAGCCTGGGTCATACTCCTTCTCAACACGCAGTAACCATCCTTATTTGTTTTTATGAATATTCTGGTATCCCATCGATTGCTTTTGGGTGCTATTTTCTGTTCTGCTGCACTTTTGTTGCTGTCAGGCTCATGGTTCTGCTACACATCTACTTTTGATACTGCCACTGTTGGTTTGATGAGTGTCAATATCCTTGAAGGCGATCGACCTTTGTTCTTTTATGGGCAGCCTTATTTTGGAGCACTTGAAGCATATCTGGCAGCCTTGTTTTTGAGTATCTTTGGTTTTTCCGAGTTTGTAATAAGCCTGTCTCCCATCAGCTTTACTCTTGCCTGGATTCTTTTTTCTTATCTTCTTTTTACTCGTATCCACAACAGGACAACAGGGCTTGTTGCAGCTGCCTGTGTCGCATTTCCAGGTTATTATGTGTTTTGGTATGCCATATCTACTTATGGGGGCTATCCGGCAATACTATGCATTGGTACGGCAATTCTATGGCTTGCTTTGCGAATATTCCAGGAGAAATCTGATGGGACTCCCTTGGTATTTCAGTGTCTTTTGCTCGGCCTGTTGATGGCCCTGGGGATATGGATCCATGCCTTGATTTTCCCGTATATTGTGATTGCTGCCGTTCTACTAGTGCTTTATCTTTGGCAAAAACATTTTCGTCTTTCCGTATTTCTTGCTCTTAGCCTTTCGGCTGTTATTGGATTTACAGGGTTTATTCCATTCTATATGGAAACAGGTGCTTTTATGGGAGGGGTTTCGGAAAGCGTTCAACTCTCTCTGGTGTTTATATCTGACGCTCTGGTTAATTTATTTGCCGGTAATATGTATGAATTGATTGTCTGGAATTTTATCCATTCTTTTGATTCAGCAATTGTACGTTTTTCCATTGTCTATGGAAGTATTGCTATCCTGGTGGCGGCATGTATGCTTGCATTTATTTCTTTATTTGGAAAGAAGCATACATTAATTGAGAAGAAATATTATGTAGTACCCCTCTCCTTTTGTCTTCTGTTTTTGTTGATGTATGTACAGCATCATATGGCAACCATAAGAGCACCCAGATATGCGATCAATTTCTGGTCTTTACTGCTCTGTATTGTCTGGTCACTCGCTATTACAGGGCAGAAAAGAGTGTTCCTGAAGAGGTTTTCTTTTATTTTGTTCGGTTTCTGGATAACCTACCAGATACTTGGTACTGTTTTTTTTATTGTGGCCAATAGTTCTGGAGCCCGTGAAGAACAAAAAACTATGGAAATGATCGTACAAACAGCACAAAAAAACAACCTGACAAGTGTTGTTACTTTCGGTGATTCTCTGTTTGGATATGAGGCTT
>JAOZQU010000281.1 GCA_029932055.1 Desulfocapsa sp. | reverse complement strand
CGATGTACCTGGTTGGCAAAGGCATTAAGTGTACAATTTGAGGAATTCGGGTCAGTATCATTTGGTCTTTCCCAGCCGAATTGAGCGATTCGCTCAGCAATATCGTCTTCATTGTAGGGGAGAAAAGCCAATGGGTGGATGTTCCAGGGAAACAATTCTTTTTGTTCAAACTGTTCATCAGTGACGAAATACGGGAGCACTGCATCACCGGCAATTCCCTGCAAAGACTTGAGAATTGCCTTTTGGGTGCCTTTCATCAAGGCCGGGTTAGTACGCATGACCGAGGATTGCACCGGAGCCTGCCCGGGTGACCAGCCAAAACCCACAAAAGGAATCTGTTTTTCAAGGGCTGTCCGCAAAACAATGCCTTTAACCATTCCAATGCAAGACGTGCAGATAGTGCTTGCCCGCTCCAAAGTCTTGGGCGAGAAAAGCTCTTGTTTTGCTGCTGTTCGAAAAATCCCCCTTACCATCTTCGGGGCCGGCTTCATAATGAGTGAATCAACACCAAGGCTCCCACAAACCTTACCGATATTCTCCAATGCCTTTGATGAAATGAATGTATTATCAAAGGTTAATGCAAGTACCCTTAATTTATAGCGGTTGACAAACACATCCAGGGTATAGGTACTATCTTTTCCACCACTGTAAGCCACGATTACATCATAGCTGGTTTTGGTTTTTCGCTCTTCCAGGAGTTTCAAAAATTTTTTCTCATATTTTTCCTGTAAAGCAAGCGTGGCATCTTCGCCCTTATATCGTTGACAATGATTACACACACCGTTCTCATTAAAAGAAATACCTGGGAATGTCGATGGAAGGATGCACTGCTTGCAGAGAAAACGCTCACTCATTTTTTTAACTCCGTTTTTTTTATCTTACCTGTTGCTGTCTTGGGTAATTCACTTTGAAAAACAATTTCATGCGGCACTTTGAATGCCTGGAGATTACGTCGACAGTGACGGATCAACTCTTTTTCAGAAATATCACAATCTTTCTTTAATACGGAAAAAGCGACAATTTTTTCACCCAGAATTTCATCTTCATGTCCAACAACAGCCACTTCATGGATGCAGGAAGCTTCCATAATAATATCTTCAATCTCTTTAGGAGCTATTCTATGGGATCCGGATTTAATCATATCACTTTTTCGGCTTTCAATAAAAAGAAAGCCATCTTTGTCAACTCTGGCTAGATCTCCCGTCCATAACTCATTATTTTTCAAAACCTTTTCTGTTTCATGGGGCTGTTGCCAATATCCTGCCATGACATTTTCACCTGTTGCCACAATCTCTCCGACCTCATCAATTTCCGCAGCAGTTCCATCCGGACGACGGATCTCAAGGGTCACTCCGGGTATTGCTTTACCAATAGATCCAGCCTTATCAACAAGTCTTTCCGGGGATAAGAAACTTAGACGCGCGGATGCTTCAGTCTGGCCGTACATGATAAAAATATCCACATCCGGAAAGACTGTCGAAAGATTTTCAGCAAGTATCGGGGACATGGATGCACCAGCCTGAGTAAGATAACGCAATTTGGGAAAGGTGTATTTTCTCACAGCAGAACGATTGAGCAATATGGCAAAGCTGGAAGGAACCCCGGAAAACCCTGTCACTCCTTCTGCCACCATCTGATCAAGAATCACGTTGGGGTAAAGAAAGCTCTGATTCACAATCAGGGTTCCTCCCACTGCAATATGGGTTAGCAGCACAGAATTACCATAGGAGTAAAAAAACGGAAGCACAGCCATGATGCTGTCGCGTTCTGAAAGATCTAAATACTCAATAATAGCGTGAGTATTGGCCACCAGATTACGATGCCTGAGCATTACGCCTTTGGGAGCACCGGTTGTGCCGGATGTATAGATTATCTGGCCGATATCTTCCGGACTTATCCGGGGCAGTGCTATTTGCTCGAGACTATTCTCCTTTTCCCACAGTGATCGTATGTCTGTTTCAAAATAACGAACTGATGCCTGAGCGTTTATTGCGGAAGCAAATTTTTGAAATTTTTTATGGGACAAGACAATGGAACAGCCACTATCAGCAAGAACCGAACTGAGCGTATGGTTGGAGGTCTGGGTATTTAGACCAATGACAATTCCACCGGCAGCCAATATCCCAAAATAAGCTGCCACATACTCACAGGCCTGATCCGTCAATATAGCAACCCTGTCACCGGGCTGGAGATCATGATGCAATAACCATTGGCTGATCTGCTCTGCTCGCCGGGCAAGCTCTTTGTAACTTACCTGTTCTTTTCCCTGTTTCAGAGCTGTCTTATCCGGATAGGACAAGGCAGACTGCTGCAGAAACGAATGGATCAGGAGGTTTTTCTGCATCAGCTTGTTTTTCTGGTAATATATGCGGACAACAAGTTGACACTGTCCAGATTTTCCGGAATCAACTCTTCGTCGTCCACCGACATGTCAAACTCTTCCTCCAGCCAATCTACCAGCTCAAGAACACCAGTGGAATCAATAATGCCTTCTTCTAAAAATGACGTGTCATTCTGTAACGCGTCCTCTTTTGCGTCAAAAAGAAAATTGTCAAAGATAAACGTACGAATTTTGCTTATATTATCTGCCATTAAAATCCTCATTTCCTAAACTTGATGATGTTGTAAAAAACTCATTTGCTTTGTCATTCCCGGAAACTACACCGGACCAGCCCGCGTAAACGGAAATCTAGTTGTTTTGCAACTATTCAGCATAATTTCGCAGATACTGAATTCTGTATTTTTTTGACAAAACTGCATAAAATCCGTCATTCCCGAGTGTAGTTATCGGGAATCCATTTTGAATCTAGCTGGATTCCCGATAACTACACTCGGGAATGACGTGTTATTCGAAATAATATGCCTTAACAGCAATACGCTGAATAGTTCCGTTGTTTTAACATATTCTGGATTCCCGCGCGGGCTAGTCCGGTGAAGTTTCCGGAAATAACGAAATCACTCCATTCACGATACGACCTTCACATTTTCCAAACAATCGGGTGTATCTATTTTAAAATTCTTTATCATTTTATCATATACTATCTGACTGGACAAAATCCCAACAAATGCCATATTTTCTTTAAAACCCTGCCTACTTTTTTTGCGGCATTTTCCAAGTAACTTGGCAACGGCCCTGGGTTTAAACATTCCTGCCTCTGTTAACAGATCATCAGAAAGGTAATACTCAAGATAATCCGGTTCAGATTCGCCAAAAAAACTTAAAATATCAGGAGCCATATATGGCTGTTTTTTTCGTTTAACAATACCTGTGGGCAGGATATCAGCCATGGCTTGTTTGAGGATATTCTTCTCGTTGAGTGCCTTCATCTTATAGCGTGTCGGGATACGACCGGCAAATTCAACAACCCGGTGATCAAGGAATGGGAACCGCCCTTCCACAGAATTGGCCATGGCCATGCGATCTCCCTGTGAGCAGAGTAGATAATTGGCCATCAGAACTTTGCATTCAACATGCTGTGCTCTGTTGAAAAAATCTACCCCCTGCAGATCATCCTGCATATAATCCAATCCCTTAACCGGATCTGTGTTTTGTGATAACACCTGGTCAGTCAGGAAAACATGGGTTCCGGAAGCTGTTTTCCAACGAGGCCGGTGACCATAAAAAAGATCACTGACATCCGCATCTGTGCCAAAAAATTTCCGCGCATATACTGCTGACTTTGTTGGTGACAGTGCCAGATAGGGATATAAACGTTTCAGGAGCTGCGGCCGAAACTCGGAATCAGGCTGAGCATGAATAAAGGCTCTAACCTTTGCCTCTTTAAAAATATCATAACCGCCAAGGATTTCATCAGCACCCTCCCCGGTCAGTACAACTTTGTACTGATTTTGACGCACCAATTTTGACAACAGATAAAGGGGTGTTGGAGCAGTGCGCAGAATCGGAGTTTCAGTATGCCAGATCACTTCCGGGAAAACAGCGGCTATATCCTTATACGAACAGGTTACTCGGTGGTGATCTGTTCCGAGATAGTCCACCATTTCATTTTGTTCTTTGGCCTCGTCA
>JAOZQU010000280.1 GCA_029932055.1 Desulfocapsa sp. | reverse complement strand
ACTTCAACGCTAATCAAAACTGTACCACCTATGCTAACGAAAACTGTACCCCCTGTTTTTTAACCTCTCGTTGTTACTACCTACCAATTTCGTTTACTTCTTCTTTAACAATTGTTTCCTCTTTCTACACAGAGCGGAATTTATTTTTTCTGATTGTTCAGCTCGGAGAAGCCGTAATCCTTTTTACGTATCTCTTATTCTGTTACGATCATTTCCTGATCAACAGTTTTTCATCTGAATAAATAAAAAAAGGCTCGAAGTCACACCTTCGAGCCTTTCACAACTATCCCCGCAAACAAACAGATAATGAAGCAGAGACATGTCTCTACTATAGCCATGATGTTCGCCTGTTTGCAAGGGTTGGAACCATGGATACAGTATTTCTCCTGGAAATTACCTGCCGCTGGTGTGGTCACACTTTTTTTATCTGTCAAAGCTGCTGGCGTGGGCAGGTGTACTGTTCCAATGCCTGTAGAGTTATTGGCTATCGAAAGAAAAAACAAGCCAGACAGCGTAAATATCGCAACAGTCCCAAGGGGAGAAAAACACATCGAGAAAATGAAAATAAACGAAAAAATCGCCAATCGAGAAAAAAGGTGGGCGACGCAACTTCCAACACCATCCCACCCCTGATATCCTGCCCTCCAAATTCATATTTCAATACCTTTTGTTGTCATTGCTGTGGGAAAACAGGCGTCATTGTAAGCCAATTTCCCAGACGAAGGTATGGTCGAACATATTCTGCTGATTTTAAAGGGAGAGCTTTGTCTCCAGGAAGGTAATGACCTCAAATAATACGTTTAAAAAACAGGAAATAGACATTCATCGCCTCGAACTTCGCTACTCCCATGTCCGGGTTCAGGACGCTTCCCGGATACGTCGTTTGGCCGATTCCATTGCAAGTCACGGCCAGTTGGAGCCTTTACTGACTGTGACCGGCGAGAATAATCGTTTGATCCTGATAGACGGCTATCTACGTCAATCGGCGTTATTATACCTGGGGAAAGATACAGCCCAGGTTTTAATAATGAGTTGTTCAGAAGATCAGGGACTCTTCCAGCTCTTGATCAATCGGGGAGAACGACAATGGAAAGCCATAGAGGAAGCGGGTATCATCCAGGAACTATATCATCGCTTTGCCTGTACCTTTGATGAAATCGGCAGGCGGATAGGCCGGGACAAATCGTATGTCAAACGACGCCTTGATCTATTGGAATCGCTTCCGGAAGAGATCCTGACGCATGTACTTTCCGGCGCTATCTCAACCTGGTCGGCCAGCCGGGTGTTAACGCCGTTGGCGCGCGCCAACCCGGATGCCGCTACCAAACTTGCAAATCACCTTGAGCGGGAACCCATGTCTACCCGACAACTGCGCGCATTTTATGATCATTACCAACAATCCAATCGGAAAGTACGGGAACGTATGATTGCGGCGCCGGGTATCTTTATGAAATCATTACAGTCTGTTGCTGAAACAGCAAATGAAGGGCCGGAGGAGAAATGGCTGCGTGATGCCAGAGCTGTCTGCGGTATTCTTCACCGTTTGCAGGATAATACGGATACTGTTTTCTATCAAAACCAGGAAAAGAAACAGCGTCGCCTCCTCTTGGTACAGGCCAGTAGAGCCAGGCGTCTGACAGGAGAACTACAGGAAAAGATACAGGAGCTTGTCGATAATGATCAAACCAATCAAAGAGGAACTGATAAAAGAACTGCACAAACAGGGGACGAGTCGAAGGGGAATTGCCAGACAACTGGGAATCTCCCGAACCACAATAAACAAGGTCATCTCAAGCCCGGCGACAAGACCAGTCCCGAACAAGAACTCAAAATATGATCAACACGTAGAGCAGGTTCGAGAACACTTTACCGAGTGCAAGGGCAATGTAGTACGGGTTCAGGAAAAACTTTTATCCGAACACAACATCAACATCCCTTACCAAAGCCTGACCTGGTTGATCCGTAAACATCAGTTACGCATACCGGCGCCCAAGCGAGCCGGACAATACCATTTTGAACCGGGCGAGGAGATGCAGCACGACACCTCGCCGCACAAAATAACCATAGGCGGCAAGCAGGTCACAGCTCAATGCGCTTCACTTGTGCTTGCCTACAGCAGAAAGATTTTCATTCAATATTATCCCCGTTTCACACGTTTTGAATGCAAAGTTTTTCTGGCCGAGGCTCTGCAATACATGCAGGGCAGCTGCAAACGCTGTGTTATTGATAATACCAGTGTCATTGTCGGCAGAGGTTCAGGCCCGGACGCGGAGATGGCGCCGGAGATGGAAATGTTCGCTCGTATCTACGGCGCTCATTTTATGGCTCACCGGATAATGCATGCTGATCGGAAGGCGCGGGTTGAACGGCCTTTCTACTATGCGGAAACGAATTTCCTGGTTGGCCGCACATTCTCAGACTGGCACAATCTCAACCAACAGGCTCGGGAGTGGTGTGACCAGGTCGCCAACCATAAACCAAAACGCATCCTGGGAATGAGTCCAAATGAAGCATGGATTATGGAAAAACGCTCTCTCTTATCGTTACCCAGGGTTACTCCTCCTGTTTACGTGTCCTGTCAACGGACGGTGGACGTGGAGGGATATGTGCATCTGGATACCATTCGCTACTCCGTGCCTGATACTTTAATCGGCAAAAGTGTTGAGGTGTTGAAGTATTGGGATCGGGTCGAGGTGTACCATGGCCGCATAAAGGCAGCAAAACATCAAAGGGCGCTGCAGGGGCGGTATAAACGGATCACTAAACCGGGGCATCATCGTCCGCTCACCAGAAAAAATGCCCATCAAGGACCATGCGCTGAAGAGGTATGTCTTACAGGACGAAACAAAACCCTTGATCTATATGTTGCTGCGTTGAAAAAACGATCAAGAGGGCGAGGAGTGGTTAAATTGCGTCGGCTTCTGGAGTTAAAAAGAACCTATCCGGCTGATCCGTTTATGGCTGCAATTGAAAATGCTCTTCATTATGGACTCTTTGATCTTGCCAGGCTGGAGAGTATCATCCTGAAAAACACTGGCGGTGATTTTTTTGATATCAAATGAACGATGAATTATTACAACTTCTGGAGCAACTCCGCTTTAAAGGCATGTCTGCTGTTATGGGCGACTTGTTGACCAAGGCTCAGCGGGAGGGATGGGGACATCAAGACCTGCTTCTGCGGCTCTTGCAGGAAGAGCTGAATTACCGCCGGGAACGGAGTGTGCAGTATCGTCTTACCCAGGCAAAAATCCCCTGGTCATGGACGCTGAATACTTTTCCTTTTGAACAGCAGCCGACAATCAATAAAACCAGGATAATGACTCTGGCCGGGCTTGATTTTATGGAGCGTGGAGAAAACATTATCTTTACCGGATCCACCGGTACCGGCAAGAGTGGTCTGGCATCGGGTTTACTTCGTCAGGCGCTTATCTCGGGGTACCGTGGACGATTTTACAATGTTCAGGACTTGCTGGATGAACTCTATGCATCTCTTGCCGACCTCTCTACTCCAAAGCTGTTGAATAAACTCTGCCGATATGACCTGCTTGTGCTGGATGAACTCGGCTACCTTACCCTCAGTCACGAGCAAATGAACAGCTTCTTTAAGCTGATGAAAGAACGCTACGAGGCGAAACGCCCAACCATCATAACCACCAATTTAACATTCGATAACTGGTACGATATCCTCCAGCCCAAAGACATGGTCGATGCCTTGCTTGACCGCCTTCGTCATCGCTGTTGTATGATCCATATTGACGGAGAATCTCTTCGTACTCCCACCGCTGACAAATCTTTCCACCCTCTCTAAAAAACGTGAAGGATCTCTCATCTATGAGAAATCCTTCTCCTTCTCCTCCTTCTCATTCTCATTGTATCTTGTTTGTGCGCATAGATCCCATAACTTTCAGTGCGTATAATCACATTTCATTGCGCAACTGCTGGTATACTTTATGTTAGCACTGGTGGTATAGTTTTGGTTAGCGGCCAAGTCTTCAACAGAGCACGCATGAAAATGGATCTTTTTCGACAGCTCTTTAGCCATA
>JAOZQU010000072.1 GCA_029932055.1 Desulfocapsa sp. | reverse complement strand
CAACAGGTTAGTACCTTATAAATTCTTTTCGTGTTTTTCCCACCTCGAGGGGGTACAGCCCCTTAGCGAAAAGAATTTGGTGAAGATCCTTATCCAGTGAACTTAACTGATTTCGGTTGAACCGGGTTAGATTTTATCTATTACAATAAATATCCCATACCATAGATTGTAAAAAATTTAATCGATATTTATACCTATTTTTGTAGCAGCTCAAAAAAAACTTTAAAAAGGAATCTTAAACTTCAGTTCCAATTGCAAAAGCAAACCTGTTTGTAATAAACAGGTTTGCCGGGCCATGGTAAGGAAACCATGTAGACTTTAAATTTTAAATTGTTTCACTATCTTTGTGAGTTTTCCAGATAAATTATTCAACTCATCCGCATGGGAATGCACCTGACTACTGCTTGTGTTTATCTCACTGGCAGCCTGACCAACCTCTGCAATATCTGCTGCCACTTCACCTGTTACAGCAGAAGCCTGCGACACATTTTCATTAACTTCCTGAATGCCCTGGGAAGCCTGCGACACATTCTCAGCAATTTCCTGGGTGGCATTGGACTGTTCTCTAACAGTCTCAGCAATGGCACTCACCATTCCATTCATATCGTTGATAATAGCTGAAATTTGCCCGATTTGAACCACTGATTCGTTTGAAACAGTCTGAATTCTGGATATTTTGTCTTTGATCTCAGATGTGGCTTCTGAAGTCTGTTTGGCAAGATCCTTGATTTCATTCGCCACGGCAGCAAAGCCCTTTCCGGCTTCTCCTGCTCGTGCAGCTTCGACACTAATTATGGGAACACAATGCCCTTTAATTGGAGATAAAGGTACTCTTGGTTCCCTGTCTCTGCATTTTCCGTTTCAGAGTGAAACTAAGGATGATTAAACGATATCGTGTCCCCGGAATCCTACTCTATATCACATGTAATTGTTAAGCCTGTGTTGTTCTTATTCACATAAATTTAATGTAAAGCATTTATTACATAAATTTTTTCCATTATTTCATTTTCAGGATCCCACCTTTGTAAACATACATTTTGGCATTCTAAGTCCATGGTGTGATTGGTGGTTATATTACAATCATCATAGCAAACAAATGCGTCCCACGATCCTTCCCTGCACCCCCAAAACATATTAGCAGTGCCCGAACCATCAAAGGTGCCTAAAACACCAAATATTGTTGTATCACTTTTGATATTAGCAGGTACAAGATCCGGGTCACCTTCCACTATGCCGAGACCAGTATAATAGCCCACTGGAATGTACTCACCTGAAGCGCTCGGAGTGATACTCACAGCACCGTTATCAGGCATTTCACCGCTTATTCCGACACCAGCATCACCAGAAAAAGTTTTATTTTCGAGAACATCGCTTGGAATAGCATTGCCCACAGCTTTACCATTGCTCCCAAGTGGTATACTATTCCTTGCTTATAATTAACACCCCCGTAAGGGCATAGCCGTCAGGCTAAGAAATTCACCTTATTTGCCAGTAACTTTTAACCAGTTGAGGTGATGACACAAAATGTGCTATTTCAAAATATTAACAATTAACCGTTGTCAATTGATTATTGATTATTTTTTTTAATAAAAGCATTCTTTTGAAAATTTCCTGAAATAACAACACAAATAATCAATTGTTAACGACTAATGACTAACGCTTAGCCTGACGGCTATACCCACAAGGAGATTAGGTTAAGAGGTAAAAACCCAGTTCTTTTTCATACAGATCCAATTCAGTAAATTCACATCCAAGGAAATTGTCATTTATTAATTTCACAACAACTCTTTTTTCAATGAGTGCCTGCCTGGTATCATCAAGGTTAAATCTGACAACAAGCTCATCTCCTTGTTTTACAACAACAGTATCAATCATTTTGAAATACAAGCCAGTTCTTGAAAGATCAGAAATATGCATCATTCTCTCGGTGGGCACGTCAGACGACACTGTCATAAACACACCATCTATAGCGATGTTTTTTCTGTAATTTTTTCTAAAATTAAACTGAACTTCAAAACGTTTTTTACACTGACAGCGAACTGTTATTTTGTGTTTGGTGTTTCTAAATTTATGTGCTGGTACCCTTTTTCTCAGCCCACAAAAAGGGCAACAGATCACAGCAAAGTCATCTTTGAGAATATGGGCAGTAATCATCTCCATACGAGAATAGTCCCTTCAAAAATAATCATTAGCAACTCTAAGAGTTATCAACGTGTCCCACTTTTATACAAACAAGCCTGCATTATTGAAACACAGTTAAATCTTTTTTCACAGAAATTCTGGAAAATTTCTAACAGAACGTGTAGCCAGGCATCATGGTGCCACATGCCTTTAAGTCTCATTTTGTTTGTGCCGGACATTCTTTTCTCAGAAGAAATTATTCGGTCTGTCAATCTCACTTATAAGAAAGATAAGGGAAAATAATTGTTTTTTTAAGATATTGTCAGGTATAATTAAATTGTTCTTACCAAAAACTATCAACAGGAACTTCTTATGAACATGATTGAAAAAAACCGACCAGTTGTTGTTGCCATCGATTTCTCTTGTGACTCTGAAGCAGCATTACTCTGGGCAAACAATTACGCAAAGTGTGTTAATGCGCCTCTGATTATTTTACATGTTGTTCACGATCCGGCCGATACTCCGGGATTTTACCGCTATGAAGAAAACGATTGGGCTGAACCTATGGCTGCAGTAGCAAGCAAGATAGCGAAGGATTTCATGGAGGAAATGGTCGAAAGACACCCGCAACTGACTCCTTTACAGGAAGCACGTCTGGAGTTTGTGTCTGGTTTGCCTCCCGGACGTATTGTGGAGTTTGCTGAAAAAGAAAATGCACAGATCATTGTGGTGGGAAGCTGCGGTCGAAGCGGCCTTTCCCATATTCTATTAGGATCCGTTGCCGAACGAGTGGCTCAATTATCCAAAATTCCTGTAGTTATCGTGAAAACTCCAGTTGAAGTAGAGGATAAACATGAATAATCCTTTTGCCAGCCTGGAATTGTGGGGCGCTTTGTTTGGTGGCCTGGCACTTTTTCTGTTCGGCATGGATAGTATGACCAAGGCATTGAAACTAACTGCCGGCGATCACATGAAAGATTTCCTTGCCAGGTTCACCCGTAACCGCTTTGTTGGTGCTGGTATGGGCGCAATAATCACTTCAATCATACAATCATCATCAGTAACCACTGTCCTTTTGGTTGGTTTTATCTCGGCAGGAATCATGTCCATGGCGCAGAGCGTCCCTGTCATAATAGGTGCAAATATAGGTACCACCATTACCGCTCAGATTCTTGCCTTCAAGGTTACAAAACTTGCCTTGTTACTGATCGCTGTGGGCTTCTTCCTGTCCTTTGTGTCAAAGAAAAAGAAATTGCAGCAATATGGCCTTATGATAATGGGACTGGGGCTTGTTTTTTACGGTATGAGCATAATGAGTGATGGTATGAAACCATTACGTTTATATCAACCCTTTATCGATTTTATGATCACCCTTGAAAGTCCGATTTTTGCAGCCTTTGTCGGTGCTGCCTTTACTGCGCTTATACAATCTTCTTCAGCTACAACCGGTATTCTGATTGTCATGGCAGGCCAGGGGCTTCTTGGGCTTGAATCTGCAATCGCGCTTACGCTTGGTTCAAATATCGGTACATGTGTTACAGCCGGCCTTGCTTCAATCGGTAAACCCCGGGAAGCCGTACGAACGGCAGTTGTCCATACGCTGTTCAATGTGTTGGGAGCAGCTATCTGGATTGGCCTGGTGCCACAACTGGCTGATATTGCCCGCTGGCTTTCCCCGGTACATGATGAGCTGAGCGGAGTTGCACGCCTTGCTGCAGAATCTCCTCGCCAAATTGCAAATGTCCACACTTTTTTCAATCTGGCCAATGCATTAATTTTTATAGGTTTTACCACCCAGATAGCACGACTTGTTGAATGGCTGATTCCAGACAAGCCCATTCGTATTGATGAAGAACTCTTACCAAAATTTCTTGATGAAGCCTTGTTGTCAACCCCTTCAATTGCCCTTGAAAATGCGAGCCGGGAAATAGCTCGTATGGGACTGTACGCAAGAAGTATAGTAGACGAGTCCATGCCTCTGGTGATTACCGGAACAAAGTTTGATATAAAGAAACTTGCTGATAAAGACAAAGTTATCGATAGCCTGCATTATCATATCATTGAATATCTCAGCTTGATCAGTTCCAGCGATTTGTCAAAATTGCAGTCAAAGAGATTGGTGGATCTTATTCAGATAGCAAACGAATTAGAGCTTATTGGAGACAGGATTGCCACTGACCTTGTTGTCTCATCTATTAAGCGTATTAATGAGAATGTCATTGTCAGCGAACAGACAGCCAGGGTATTGATGAAATTCCACCGTGAAGTTATTAAAGCTTTTGACAGTGCTCTTACTGCTCTTTCGACCAGCGACAGAACACTTGCCAATACTGTGCGTGCCATGAAAGGTGATGTTACAAAAATGAATAAGGAAATCACGAGATATGAGATTCAACGTTTGACAGCGGATGCCCCCAATCGCATTGCCACCTATACCCGTGAGGTCGAAATTTTAGATATTTTCGCCAATATTTTTCGAATTATCCGTCGTATCGCCTACTTTCAGGTAGAGCAAACCAAGAAAACTGTAGAGAACAGCCCTCCAGAAGTGACTGAAGCAGTTCCCAGCAAAGAACAGACCTGAATATCCGCTCCATGCCTCTCTTTCACTTTTTCAGGAAAGGTGGTAGAAGGATGCTTCCAATAATTATATGTATTAAAAAAAATCCCGATACAGTCAGGAATGGAGTTAACCATGAATAGAGACATCTACCAGGAACCCCTTGTCAGCCGTTACACCAGTCGTGAGATGCAGGAACTTTTCTCTGAAAAGACTAAATTTACTACCTGGAGACGTTGTTGGCTGGCACTTGCTGAAGCTCAGTATGAACTTGGGCTCACAGATATTATCAGTCAGGATATGCTTGATGAGATGCGGGCAAATATTGATAATATTGATTTTGATGTTGCTGCTGCCAAGGAAAAAGAAATCCGTCATGATGTCATGGCCCATGTCTATGAATTTGGCACAAAATGTCCTAAAGCTGAGGGTATAATTCACCTTGGTGCAACTTCTCAGTTTGTTGTTTGCAATACTGATCTTATTATTCAGAAAAAAGCTTTTGATCTTATTCGTAAATCAGTGCTGAAGGTGGTATCTAACCTTGCAAAATTCTGCCTTGAACATAAAGACCTGCCTACTCTTGGTTTTACACATTATCAACCAGCTCAGCCAACGACTGTTGGAAAAAGAAATACTTTATATATTCAGGATCTCGTTATGGATCTTGAATATATTGACTCTTTCCTGGAGCAGGTCAAGGCGCGTGGAGCAAAGGGAACGGTTGGTACCCAGGCCACATTCATTGAGCTTTTCCACGGAGATAATGAAAAAGTAAGACAACTGGATGCGCTTGTTTCAAAAAAACTTGGCTTTGACAAGGTATTTGAAGTAACCGGACAAACCTATCCCAGAAAACTTGATATGAAACTTGCCGAAACCCTGGCAGGTATAGGTGCCTCTGCCCATAAATTTGCTGTGGATTTGCGGCTGCTTTCCAATTTGAAAGTTCAGGAAGAACCTTTTGCCAAGAAACAAACTGGTTCTTCTGCCATGGCCTATAAGCGAAATCCCATGCGTTCTGAACGTATGACCGGCCTTTCGCGAAAATTAATGGGACTCCCGGCAAACTTTGCCGCTACCTTTTCCAATCAATGGTTTGAGCGTACTTTGGATGATTCAGCCATCCGCAGAATGGATATTCCCCAGGCATTTCTTTTGACGGATGCCATATTAAAGCTCTATGTGAACATATCAAGCCAAATGGTTGTGTTTCCAAAACAGATCGAACGTCATCTACGCATGGAACTTCCTTTCATGTCCACTGAAAAAATTCTCATGGAAGCAGTGGAAAAAGGGGAAAGCAGACAGGAAATGCATGAAGTTGTGAAGGAACATTCTCTTGCCGCCGGCAAAGTTGTGAAGGAAGAAGGTCTTAACAATGATTTACTTCAACGCCTGGCCGATGATGACCGTATCCCCTTTTCTTTTGACGATCTGATGGATCTTGTTGGCGATTACAGCCAGTTCACTGGAAGGGCCTCAGCGCAGACGGATGAATATATCCTGGAAGTGATTGTTCCTTTACTTGCAGCGCGTGAGCATCAGATGGGTGCCGTAGATTCTTCCCTTTCCGTATAGTCTTTTTTAGAATATTGTCTGATACAAGCATTATGTCCAATGTCTTACGGCCCCTTTACCTGCATATCAACCCTGCAAGGTATCACTATTTGAAATTTATTCTTGAGGCGTATGACGGCCTTTGCCTTTTGTCCACTGTGCCCGGCAAGAAAGGTTGTGTCTGCATACGTTACCCTCAGGAACAGACCGAAACATTATACGCACTGCTCGCCGGCCTTGCGCACTCACTGAAACCAGATTTTTCTCATTTAAAACGCAATACATCACTAATGTCTTCTAAGTCTTTCTTTATAAAAACATTTGGTTGTCAGATGAACGAACGTGATTCTGAAATCATGGCCCAACTCCTTTCAGAAAAAGGCTATATCGAAACCAGCGAGTCTGATGATGCTGATCTCATTATCCTGAACACCTGTTCCATACGGGCCAAGGCTGAGCAAAAGGTTATGAGCCTTCTTGGGGTTTTACGCAAACATAAAAAACGTAAACCCGATTTGAAGATCTGTGTTGCCGGTTGCGTTGCCCAACAGGAAGGCAAAAGGATCATTGAAAGAATGCCCCATGTTGATCTGGTGATTGGAACCCAGAATATTTATCAACTGGCAGAACTCCTTGAAAAACTGAAAAAACCATCAGTGCTCACTGCACTGGCTGATGAATATCATATTCCCGCCTTTATCCCCGACTTGAAAACAGCAGATAACGCCGACTCGCAGCCGAAAGTTTTCAAAAAGTTTCTTACCATCATGCAGGGTTGCAATAATTACTGTACTTATTGCGTTGTTCCATACACGAGAGGTCGTGAAGTTTCGCGAGAAGTTAGCCACATACTACAGGAAGCTCACGTTTTAGTAGAGGGTGGAGTGAAAGAAATCACTTTACTGGGACAAAACGTCAATTCTTATGGGAGAACCAACACGGTTAAAAAAGGAGATGCCTCCTATACCTTTAGCGACCTTCTGCGTGCTGTTGCAGAAGTGCCGGGATTGCAACGTCTTCGCTTCACAACTTCCAACCCAAAAGATCTCTCTGATGACCTGATGCGCTGTTTTGCTGAAGTTGATATCCTCTGTCCTCAGTTCCATCTGCCGGTACAATCCGGTTCAAACAGGATACTTTCCCTTATGAATCGAAAATATTCACGGGAACTGTATCTGGAACAAGTTGCAGCTTTGCGTTCTTACTGTCCGCAGATTGCCATTACAACAGATATGATAATTGGCTTTCCCGGGGAAACCGATCAGGATTTTGA
Organism: Desulfocapsa sp.; assembly: GCA_029932055.1. Classification (GTDB taxonomy): domain Bacteria; phylum Desulfobacterota; class Desulfobulbia; order Desulfobulbales; family Desulfocapsaceae; genus Desulfocapsa. The sequence continues at coordinate 7,457 of JAOZQU010000072.1, read as the reverse complement.
AGACACGATGTCACTCCTGGAAGAAGTCCACTATCATGGCTCCTATTCTTTCAAGTATTCTGACCGCCCTGGTACACGCTCTGCAGCATTTGAAGACAAGGTGGAGGAATCAGTCAAATCTGAGAGATTGCTTAGATTTCAGACCAGGCAGGATCAAATCAGTTTGGAACATAACCAAAGCTATATTGGACAAAATATAGCTATCTTGATAGAAAAGACAGGTGAAAATTCACTTGTTGGCCGTACCGGAACGAATCATCTGGTACATATTCCCGATACGATCTGTAACTGTGTGCCAGGTGAAATAATGACTGCTCACATCGTTCATGCCGGGCATCATTCGCTGAGAGGAACATTGTAAAATCCAGTGTCTGCAAAATTACGCTGAAAATAGTTACAATCAATGAAAAACATAAAATTTATTTCAATATTCCTACTGGTACTGTCCTTCACTGCATGTGCCACCAGCCCAACCGGACGCAACCAGCTGATGCTGGTTTCCCCGGATGAGGCTATTTTTGCTTCTAAAGAGGCCTATGTAAAGACATTGGGCCCACTTGATGCCGACGGAAAAATTGACAACGATCCTGCTGTTACAAAACGTGTCCAGCTTATCACAGGCCGATTAATAAGTCAGGCCATTGAAACACATCCAAATACCCGTAACTGGGAGTGGAGCGTAAAAGTTATTGATGACCCGGATATGGTAAACGCATGGTGTATGGCAGGTGGGAAAATGGCAATATATACCGGTCTCCTGATTAAGGTAAAACCAACAGATGATGAATTGGCCCAGGTTATGGGACACGAAATTTCCCATGCCCTTGCCAATCACACTGCAGAGAAGATGTCGGTTGCCATGGCATCTCAGGCAGGCCTGTCTGCTCTGTCCATTGTCCTCAGCGCCACCGGCTATGATTTAGGTGGCCTTTCCATGACAGGGGCAGAACTCGCCGCAACGACAGCCATATCTCTACCAAACAGTCGTACAGCTGAAGAGGAAGCGGATCGTATGGGCATTGAACTGGCTGCAAAAGCTGGCTATAATCCCCATGCAGCCGCCACCTTATGGAAGAAAATGGGAAAGGCTGGAGGAAATTCCCCTCCTGAATTTCTCAGTACCCATCCAGCGCCTGGTAATCGTCAGAAAACTTTACGTGAACTGGCACCACAAATGATGGGCTATTATCAGGAACAAAAACCTCGACCTGTCTATCCCCTGTGAAAATGAAATTTCGAACAATCTTTACCTTTCCAGCCAAAAACTTGATCTATGTTATTCCCTGTGTCATTTGTCTGGCGTTAGTCAGCGGGCGATTTATTGACACATCGCCCCTGAAAAGCCTGATACTGCCGGTTGCAATGCTGACTATTTTTCCGGCAATGATAGGTTTTCAACCACGGGAACTGATCAGACTTACAGATTTACGACTCATGGCTGCCACCCTGCCGCTTAACTTTATCGCCCTGCCGCTGGTCGCATTGATTATCGGTAGTCTGTTGCTCGAACCATGGCCTGAGTTGCGTATCGGTTTGCTCCTTATCAGTGTGGTTCCAGGCGGCAACATGGTTGTGGCCTTTACCATGCTCTTTGAAGGAAATGTAAAAGCCTCCCTGAAACTCAGTGCCATGAATCTTGTTCTTGGTTCCCTTCTGGCACCACTGTACTTATATGTGCTGGCAGGAACACTTGTAGAAATAGATATGTTACACATAGGCAAAACCATTGGCCTGGTGGTTTTCATACCACTTTGCATGGGAGTAATTACATACAATCTGCTTCTGCAACGGATCAGCCAACAGCAGTTTAAGGAAAGAGTAAAACCAATGCTTCCTGCATTCAGCATCTGGGGACTCATGTATCTCATTTTTACCAGCATAAGCATGAAGGCCCGGTTGATTTTCAGCTACCCGGAACTTATGTTTCAAGCCCTTACCAGCCTGGTTCTGTGGTATCTTGTCATATTTATTTTGTGCATAAGTTTAGGCCGATTGGTTTTTGACCGAAAAAATGCCATAACACTGCTCCTCAACGTAGAACTCCGTAATCTGCCTATCTGCATAGGCCTTGCCGTTACAGCTTTTTCTCCTCAAACAGCTATGATGGTGGCTCTTGCCTTTCTCTTCCAGCAACAGTTTGCCATCTGGGTTTGGAAACTCGACAAACGATTAAAGTTGTTTGGAAAATAGCCCATACACCTTCATGAAAAATTTGGCTTCCACCTGCCGTTTTGACACCCTTCTTTGTTACGTTTGCAAACCATCAGCTATCAAGTTATCTACTTTCTTCAATAGGTAACGCCGTCGATCCGAATCGAAGTGATGAAACAGGCAAAATCCTTGAGAAAAACCAAATATGGAACAACATAAGAAAAACCAGTATGGAGATGAGTTGGAATAATGGATAAAAAGGAAAAAACATGAGAAGAAATGTGGCTGTATTTCTCCTCTTGATTGTCTTAACCGGTTGTGGGAATCTTTTGATTCCTACAACTGAACAACCAGATGATCAGTTTTTGAATTTTGTTGTTATGGGTGATAACCGCCCAGCAAATGTCTTTCGACCGGAACAACCGTACATATACCACAAGGCGGTCACAGAGGCCGTCGCCCTTAATCCTGTCCTGATACTGAACACCGGCGATCTGGTTTTGGGTTATGACGCGCTTTCACAAGAAAAGGCGACGGAAGAATTTGATAACTTTGAGGAAGCCACAGCGCCCATACGGGAAAAGGATATTCCCCTGTACATCACAATGGGGAACCATGCTGGGTACACGAAATTCGCCCGTCAAGCTTACAACAACCGATATAAACACAAAAACACTGGAAGGCTTTACTATTCGTTTGATGTGAAAAACAGTCATTTTATCATTTTGTGCAGTGAACTTGAGGGTGAAGAGTCGCAAATAACCGGCAAACAAATGGAGTGGCTGAAAATGGATTTGAAGGGGGTCAAGAATAAACATATTTTTGTCCTGTTACACAGGCCCTTATATCCAAAGATCAAACATCTGAAAAATTCAATGAACAAATATCCAGAAAAACGCGATAAGCTGGCCTCTCTTTTCAAAAAGTACAATGTTGACATGGTGTTTGTCGGGCATGTTCATGTCTATAATTTTTCGGTTGTGGCCGGATTGAGCCAGGTCATTGCCGGAGGCTCCGGCGCGCCACTGGCCGGCACCATTAACGCGGGAGGATTTAATCACTTTTTCCATGTGATTATAAATGGGGATGACATCGATTACCGATTGCTTCCTCTCCAAAATGAAGTCTTGCTCGCCGCACAACTGATTAGTGAGGGGCGGATACAAGGGGCAATAAGTCTGGCCGAAAAAGCCATGGAAATTCTCCCTGGCCACCCCATGCCGAATATCGTAGCGACGGTGGGGTATAAATTAGCACAGCAACCTATGGAATACGATGCAGGGATAACAGCACTTAAATCGATCCTGAAAAGCGAAGAAGAAGTTTATTTCAGACTTGGGGAATTTTGCCTTGATGTTAACCTGCTGGATCTTGCTGACCTTTTTCTTTCCAAGGCCTTAGATATGGCCAACAACTCCTTTAAGATCTTGTATCACTACGGTAAACTTAAAATGGCAGAAAACCAATATGCCATCGCCCTTGAAATGTATAAGAAAACCTTGTTATTAACCAATGACGACTATTTCAAACGGGATATAGAAAAACAAATTAAAATACTGGAAGAGAAAATCAAATAGCGGCAAAACTCCAACAATCATTGCAGCATTGCCATTGCAATGGCCGGCATAACAAAAAAAGCAAAAAGTGTCTGAAACGTAATAATTGAAGACATGGTCTCAGTATCTCCGCCAAGTTGTCGTGCAAGAATACATCCTGATGGAGCAGTAGGTGTCATCAAAGCAATAACAAGTACCCCGGCAGCAACCCCGGTCAATCCGGTAAAAGAGATAAGTAAGGCTGCGGATAAGGGCTTTACACCAAACTGTAGCAGTGAAGAAATGCTTATGGCGCGTATATGTCCATGAAGCGCCCTTGGTTTTAAAGCCGCGCCCACTGCCATAAGGCCAAAAGGTAGAGCGGCCTGACCCACTATTTTTAACACATCTTCTGCTATACCCGGTAATCCGAGGCTACTTAAACTCAAAAACCAACCAATCACAGACGCAAGTATTAGTGGGTTCCTGATGATTTCCAGGGAAAATGATTTTATTGAATTTTGTGTAGCTGTTCCCCATACCACAAAGACGGAAATGATCAGGAAATTAATCAGGATGATCATGAACCCAGCCACAACCGCCCCCAGGGTCAAACCTTCAGGACCAAAAAAAGACTGGGCAACAGCCAAAGCTATATAAGTATTAAAACGTACCCCTCCCTGAAAAACAGATGTGAAGGTGGGGCCGGACACAGATCCTAGAAGTCGATGCCAGATGACAAGAATAACAGCTGAAATAAATAACGTGCCTGCAACAACCAGCAGCATGGCTGGCCATGGTGTACCGGCAAGCGATTGAGTACCAAGAATACGGATGAGTAGAGCAGGAAACAGGATGAAATATGTTAATTTTTCTAGTCCTGCCCAGGTTTCATCAGGTAAAAAATTTGATTGCTTGAGGCCGAATCCGAGAAGAATAAGGACAAGAACCGGTGTCAGGGCTGCAGCTATTTCACTCATAGAACAAGAGAGCAACGTTTTGGCTTTTCAGGAAAAACCTTTGAGATAAACGTATTAGAATTTCAAACATTTTAATTCATGTTTTTGCAGAAAAGTAGAAAACCAGATTATCTTTTGGTCGCACAAATATCAATTTCACTGCAGTTGGACGGGTTCCATGGTAATAAATACTCCACGGAAAAACATAAAATTCTGAAGATCGTAAATCCTGTTCAGCAGGAAACCAGGAAAGATCTTCGGAGGGAATCCATTGTCCAACAAAACCAAGTGCATCGTCGAGTACACCGGATACAGTATCTCCTCGAGACCAGCCACTCCCGGTTTCGTTTTTCTTTAATTCATTGGTTGCAACGTGTGAAATGCGAATAGCATGCGTTTCGAGATGATCACCCGAAAAAGAACTGGCAGAAATATAGCTGTTCAACACTTCCTCGGTTCTTTCCTCACCTAATTCACACCAGTTCAATACATAACGAATGTCATGGTTTGACGCAGTTTTAGTGCTGACTTTACCTGGTCCGAATTGATAGGCAATGGCTATACCCAGCACTATTGCGCACCCCGCACAAAATATTCCCCAACCGATGAGAAAGCGATTAACGATTAATCGGATTCGCGTCATTGCCATTCAGCCCACTTAACCTTACTTTTCTTCCTGTGAATCCAAAGAGAAGCATCAGGATCTTTGATCGCTTGTGTGTATCAAAAAGCTTATACTCTTTATCAAGAATAAATTTTGGTGTACCAAATCGTTTTACATAACAGAGGTTTTCTCTTCCTTCCCTGTATACCATGTTAAAAATCATATTTTTTTTCAGTATTCCTACCTAGCGGATGTCGTGACCGACAAATAGTTTTTTCGTTGGCCTCTTCCATCCTTGCCCGACAACGGATTTCCCCGTTTCCATGGTCATATAAAGAAATATCCATCATCCCTCCCTGGGGAAAATCCGGATAGAGTGTTACTTGCCTAATCACAATTATCTATAAAAACTATACCTGAAATTTATCAACCAGGCTCATTAATTTTTTTGACAGCTCTTCCAGTCCCTCAGCACTGTCATTCACAAGGGAACTGCTAGCATTAATCTCACTTGCAGCATGTTCAACTTCAGTTATATCCGCAGCAATGTCTTCAGTAACAGAGGATGCCTGAGCAACATTTTCATTGACCTCCTGGATGCCTTGGGAAGCCTGACTTACATTTTAAGCTATTTCTTGTGTTGCATTTGATTGCTCTTCTACTGTTTGGGAAACAATTGATATCTTCTCATTAATTTCATTTATAATATCTGAAATGGTAGTGATTTCTGTAACTGATCCTTAACTCGCATTCTGAATGCTTTCAATTTTGTCTTTGATCTGACTTGTTGCTTCAGACGTCTGTTTAGCAAGATCTTTAATTTCATTAGCTACCACAGCAAAGCCTTTACCAGCTTCTCCAGCTCTGGCGGCTTCAATAGTCGCATTGAGAGCGAGAAGGTTTGTCTGTTCTGAAATCTCCGTGATTGTTTCCGTAACCTTACCAATTTCGATGGCTGCCGATCCCAATTCCTTAATCTGAGTGGAAGCATTTGCAGACTGGACAACAGCTGCTTTGGTGATAGTTTGAGTTTGTTCGGTGTTTGAAGAAATTTCTACAATAGTACTGGACATCTCCTCAGCTGCGGCTGCAACCATGTTGACATTCACTGCTGTTTCTTCAGTAGATGCAGCAATCGAAGCCATATTAACACTCATTTCCTCTGAGGCTACTGCAACTGTATTGGCTTTACCTGTGGTCTGTTCAGCACTGGCTGACATTTGGTTGGAAATTGTCGCAAGCTCTGTTGACGCATCGGATAAGGTTTTTGTTCCAGACGAAATATCTTGAAACATGATTCGAAGATTGGCAGACATGTCATTTAGGGCAGTTGCTAATTTACCGATTTCATCTTTTTGATCCAGAGAAGACTTGCGGTAAGGTCTCCATTTTTCATTTTTTGAGCATAAGAAACAAGATTGGATAGCGGTATGGTGATTGATCGGGTCAATAAAAATGATATGGCAGCTGATATGATCAATGCAATCATACTAAATACAATCAGAGACCTAGAGCTTTTCTGACTATTCGACAATATAAGTTGCATAGAGTGGCGCTGTTCCTCTTCATGGTCGACAACTAATTTCTCAATAAGGATTGAAAGTTTTTCAGCAAATGGATCAAATTTATCCATCATCTGGTTTCCAGATTCAGAACCCCTTTCAATATATGCATTAGCCATTGTCAGGCCCATGGCATAATAATCATCCAAGTCTTTCTTCAACTCAGCCATGGTTCTTACCATATCTGCTTCCCCGTATTTCTGATGCTCAACACGAGAATATTCTATGCGTTTGAGTGCATCTTTATAATACTTGGCAGCTTCTTCATAGCCGTCATCATATCCGTCTGCTCCTCTTGTTGCTGATATCCGCCTGTACGTGCTGAAAGTTGTCTAGATGAGGATAAATTTCATTTTGAACAGAGGCTGTTAGTTCAGTAATGTTTTTGTTCTGTAAATTTGTTAGAAAATTAGCGATAAGAAATAAAAAAACAGACCATCGCAAATGCTCCTAAAATTTTTACTTGCATGGGCGTATTCTGCAGCTTCATGATGAACCTCCTTCTAACTTATTTAAGATTTGATGGCGTCGTAAAAACTCTCCATCTACTTCGTTGCTGCAAAATTTCTATCATTACGACGTACCCTAGTACTGCCTATTACCCACAAAATTCATCTGGACATTTAAACTTCAATCGTGCATACTT
>JAOZQU010000071.1 GCA_029932055.1 Desulfocapsa sp. | reverse complement strand
AACCCGCAACATCCTGATTACAAATCAGGTGCTCTGCCAATTGAGCTACGCCAGCGTACAAACTGAAAGATTATACCCAAAAGGTTTTTTTTTTACAATCTTTATTTTTAAATTTCTTTAAATTTCTTTAAATTCTCTAAAATAAACGTAATTTATGACAAAAAAAAGGGCTGTGCCCTAAGACACAGCCCAAGATAGATCTTATAAAAAAGTTTTATTCATCAAGTGGATCTTTGACAAAAGAACTATCTCTGTACCTCTCAAAAGTCATTGCAGTGGTACGATAGATCAGATGAGCAAATTTAGTATAAGGCATATACATAAATAGCATCATAACAGTTACAAGATGGATAAAATAAATAATGTATCCGGGAGCTGCAAGTCCAGCCCACCGTAAAACCTCTGCAAGAAGACCACTAACACCAACTGCCATAATTTCCCAGATAAGGAACCAGTCATAAAATGTAGGTGTAATATTATCTTCGGTTTCTGACTTTGAACGATTCATCCAAAGTATTCCACAACCTACGATCATTGCAACAGCAGAAACGTTTGCAAGAATTTTAATAGGATTCCATACTGACATAGGGCCATGCAGGCTTGGAATCCAGAGTCCAAAGACATCGTTTGCCAAGGCAGACCAGACAGTAACAATAAACAAGCCTCCAAAAGCCCACATCAGTGGTTTATGGCCAACCTCACGGTCACGATTTGTAACACATTCTCTAAAACGGTTATGTTGTACAATTTCGATGATAGAGGGCCATGCAAAATCTTGAGCCAGCTGAACAAGTGAAGGTTTAAAATCAGGATTAACGCCTGCACGTTCCACCATATTTTTCCATTGCGTTGTTACGCCTTTATATGAAGCAAAAACCGCGAGACCGGCAGCACCTAACATAAAGAGATCAATAAAAAATACGTTTTTACCAAGCCAATGGAAATCCCAGTGACCAAAAAAGTGCTGGTAGCCGTATTTGGAAAACTCCTCACTACCAGGAATACTCATTCCACCGGAAATTGCCCAAAGTACGAAAATTATAACTGATGGGATTGCAATCAGCATTGGCAACCCTTTAGAACTCGATGCCAGTTTTGCAAGACCTGTGGGCCATCCAAGTGCAGTATAAGTGTACGCACGAATTGCACCAACTACATCACCAGGTTTGGCACCTCGTGGACAATACGCAGTACAATCTCCACACTGATGACAAAGGAAAACATTTGGATCAGAAATAAGTTTATCCTTTAATCCCCAACCAGCCCAGATCATTTCCTGTCGAGGAAATGGATGTTCTTCGGTGGATAGAGGGCAGACAACAGAACAGGTGGCACACTGGTAACACTTTTTCATCGTGTCGCCACCAGCTGTTTTCAAATATCTAATAAAATCTAAATCAGGTTGCACATTCATGGTAATTCTCCTCCTGTCTTTTATCAAGTCGTATAACAATATTTAAAAATATTAGTCTTCAATTAAATAGGACATGGTACTGGTGTTCTCTCTTTTTTGCAAGCAGAGTCAACACCAGTACCCGATAAAAGACAGACCTAGAATCCCTTGAATGGATTTGCACCAAGTTCAACGATCTCGTCAACAAAATCATTAACAAGAGCAGGGACTTTATCATAATCAGTTATAGCGATTGATTCAGACCGTACACGCTCTGGTTCAAGACCAAGAGTAGAAAGTGTATCACCAATATTCTCCATACGGGTATTGGCAATTTCAGAACCTTTAACAAAGTGACATTGGTAGTCATCACCATATTTACAGCCGAGAAGCATTGCACCGTCAAGTCCTGCAGAGAGTGCGTCACGAATCCAGGCCATGTTCACAGAACCAAGGCAGCGAACAGGAATAAAACGGATCATGTGATTGAGTTTATGCTTGCGCATTCCAGCCATGTCAAGTGCAGGATACGCATCATTTTCACAGGCAAAAATGAGGATTCGAAGTTTATCATCATCTTCTTCAGGTACTTCAATAGACTTAATCATAGATCCAATAAGATCAATGTTGTAATCCTTGAAGCCAATAATACGCTCAGGGCAGGCACCCATACAGGTACCACAACGACGACAACGTGATGGATTTGGAAGTGGTGTTCCCTTCTCATCATCATCCAATGCACCAAATGGGCATTCTTCAGTACAACGCTTACACTGAGTACATCTCTGCATGAAAAATTCAGGATAGGTTTTATCGCCTGATCGAGGATGAACAGAAACACCACGATCAGCAGACTCAATGGCCTGAATAGCTTTCAATGCTGCACCAGTTGCATCGTCAATGGTTTCCTGCATATTCATAGCTTTTCTTACGCCACCACAGGTATAAATACCAGTACGACGGGTTTCGTATGGAAAACAGATGAAATGGGAATCAGCATATCCGTCAAAGAGATCCAGATCAAGAAATGCAGGGCCCTGACGATATGCAAGATTAATGGTGTTAGCATCTTTGGTGGTTGGTACCATACCAGCGGCAAGTACTACCAAATCAACTTCAAGATCAAGATCTTCACCAAGAAGGGTGTCTTTAGCATGAACGGTTCCACCCTCAACGCCGGTTACTGTGGCCTTGGTCATGAAAATTCCGTCATCCTGCTGAACACCTTTATAAAACAGCTCCATGTTACCAGGGGTACGCATGTGCTGATAAAGGATGTAAGCTTTGGCATCAGCATTGCTTTCACGAACATACTTGGCCTGTTTCAATGCAACCATGGAGGTTACAGAGTTTGCATAAGGAAAGTCCTCATCATTCTCTTCGGCACCAGGGCTCATGACAAAAGCAACACTGTTAAGACCATCAAGCTTTCCGTCTTTGGCCATGACCTCAAACTCAGCATTGGTTACAACTTTATCGTTGCTTCCATATCCAAGATGCTCATACTCTGAAACATCAGCAGGAATCCAACCAGTAGCAAGAACCACAGCACCGAAAAGGTCTGCAGCCTCATTAGCTTCACCATAAGGTTTCAGTCCGGCATTGGGATCTTCCTTCTCACCCTTATCAATGAGATCCTGTTCGTCAACGCCAACTTTGGCTGGGGCATCCCACTCAGATGTTGTTCCAGCAGCTTTCAGAGTTACTTTAAAGTCACCTGGAGCACCACCAATACGAGCGACTTCAGAGCTGGTTTTAATGGTAATATTTGCATCAGCTTCAGCTTCAGCAATCAAAGCTCCAATGGAGTTCTCTTCGAGTTCAGCATAGGGGTAAGAAGTGGGGAATTGTTTCGCCCAACCATTAGCCTTACCTCCAAGAACGTCAGCTTTTTCAATGATAGTCACTTTTGAACCAGCTTTCGATGCTTCAATTGCAGCAGTAAGACCGGCAATTCCGCCACCCATTACCAGGATGTCCTTGTTCATGGACTCCATTTCATAGGCTTCAGGCATTTCAGTCTTAGCAGCACGGGTACATGCCATGCGAACATAGTCAGATGCAGTTTCCTGCAGCCATTCCTGATGAGATTCTTCCTGACCTTCTTCAGCATCTCCTGCAGTCCAGATGACCTGCTCACGGAGGTTACCACGAATGGTGATGGTATCGTCGCCAAGATCGAACTCACCCTGCATAACGCGAGGAGAACAGGCACAGATATTAAAGGTGTTAATACCTTCGGTTTTCTTCTCATTCTCAAGAAAAGCACGACCTTCGGCACCACAGAGTGTAGCATGGGTCTTACATTCCTGGGACATCTCGCCAGTTACAACACCTGAAAGCTCTTCAATATCGAGGGCTTCTCCGATGCCACAACCTGTACATATATAGGTACAAATTTTCTTATCCATTGCTTATGACCTCCTGGAAACCTGAATTGCCTTCAGGGCAGCAGCGGTGGCTGACTGATTGCTGGTAACAACATCTGCAGCTCTGCATGCACAGCCTGCGGACAATATGCCGGTCTCTGGATTCGAGTTAACAAAGCCACTAGGATCCGTATCGAGTGTAACAGGAGCACCTTCAGCACCAAGTGTTGGTTGCATACCGGTTGCAAGAACTGCCATATCTACTTTCTGTTTAATTTTTTCTCCAGTAACTGCATTTTCAGCAACAACAGTAACAGAACCATCGGACTCTGGGATGATTTCGGCAACTTTTCCTTTGATAAAAGTAGAATTCTCATCTTTCATCAATTTCTCACGGAATTTTTCATATTTTCCAGGAGTACGGAGATCAATGTAAAAAACATAAATTTTTGCATCAGGGTAACGTTCTCTGATATATGTCATCTGTTTGAATGTGGCCATACAGCAGATGTATGAACAGAATTCAAGATGATTTTCATCACGGGATCCAGCACATTGTACAAAACCAAAAGATTCAGGTTCTTTATTATCACCAGGACGAAGAATAGCGCCATCTGTTGGACCACCAGGTGCTGCCATACGTTCGATCATCATATTGGTAACAATGGCATCAGACTCACCAAACTTCAGGTTATCCATTTTGGTGGGATCATAAGGAGTCCAACCAGTCGCCCAGATAATAGAAGCAACATTGATGGTCTTACTGTCAGTGCCCATATCAAGATCAACTGCATTATACTTACAGGATGCTTTTACAGCAGCTGCACCCTCTTCAGAAAGTGCTTCTTTGTTGATCACATAGCGACGAGGAAAAGCCATCTCATGTGGAAGATAAGCAGCTTTTGATTTATTCATTCCAAAATTAAACTCGTTGTCCATTTCATCAGGACACGCCGCCTCACAATCACCACAGGCGGTACAGTTACTATTCACATAGCGAGGTGCGGTCTCAAGAGTAACCTCGTAATTTCCTGGCCCACCAGAAACAGCAGTAACGCTAGTCATGGTGAAGGTTCGGATACGACGATTATCCTTTATGCGTTTAAAGTTAATTTCCAGTCCACAGCTTGGGGGACAAAGCTTAGGGAAATACTGATTCAGCTGTGCTACACGGCCGCCAAAATAGGCATTTTTTTCGACCAGAAACACATCATTGCCGACTTCAGCGGCTTCAAGGGCTGCAGTGAGCCCGCTGATACCACCGCCTACGACCAATACTGCACCAGTGGTGCCTTGCTCGTCAGTCATACCAACCTCCATTAGTACTCTTAATATTTACCTTTGAAGCCACCTCGAAGGAGATAACATCAATTCCAAAATCAAAATCCAGATTCAAAGGCCATTTTATGTAAACTCTGTAACTCACCAGAATGAAGGACTTAATTAAATTCCTTCGCTCCAGTCAAACACAAACACTACATAGCAAAAATCTCCAGAAGCTCGAAAGCTCCTGGAGATTTTTATTCATGCGTATGAACTATCCCGCGTGGATGATTAGATCCAGGGGTCAGTCTCTACGATGTTGATACACTCAACTTTCTCACAAAGCCACTCTTGTGTCTTTGGATCGAAGGTAGAGTTAACGAAACACTTCCAGTTTTCGTCATCAACAGTTGGGAAGTCAGATCTGTAGTAGAATCCTGGGTAGCGGGATTCTTCACGGAACTGGATGTGACGAATATGCATCTCAACACACCAGATACGATGGTAATTCTCCCAGGCGCGCATCAACTCATGCAGATCGCCGGCAGCCATCTTCGCTGCATCTTCACGGAGAAGCTGAAGAAGATCCATGCAGACTCCGAGCAGTTTACCAGAGGTCATGTAGTATGTCGCAACACCACCACCATACTCATCAGTGGCTTTCATGAGACGCATCATGATACCTGCAGGTTTGCAGTAGTTAGGATTCACATTTTCAGCAGTAGATGCACCAACAAACTCATGGTAACGTTTAACTGGAGCGTAAATCATATCAGCAAGTTCTTGAGCACTCTGTTTCAATTCTGGTTTAAAATCAGCGTTGTCACGACAGAATTTAACCATCTGTTTTGCAACAATACGTCCTTCAGCATGAGCACCGGAGGAGAACTTGTGACCGGAAGCACCAACACCATCACCAGCGGTGAAGAGTCCGTCAACGGTGGTCATACGGTTGTAGCCCCATTTATACTGATGAGCACGGGTACCATCAATAGTTGGAACCCAGTCTTCATCAGGACCAGAACACCAGATACCACAACAACCTGAATGAGAACCAAGGAGGTAAGGCTCGGTAGGCATGATCTCAGAACCTACTTTTTCAGGCTCTATGTTGGCACCAGCCCAGAGGCCAGCCTGTCCAACAGACATGTCAAGGAAATCTTCCCATGCTTCAGACTCAAGATGTTTCCAGAATTTTTTAAGGTCTTTATCGCTCATTCCTGCTGCTTTCTTGTCATCAAGGAAGGCATTCAGGGCAACGTCAGTAGCCATGAAGATTGGTCCACGTCCTTCGATGAACTCTCTAACCATAAGATGGTTACGGAGACAGGTAGGAGTAACTGGAGATCCGCCATAAGGCATGAACTTAGCAAGCTCTTCCTTGGCAGCGTCACTACCGGCAAAAAACTCACCAAGACCGTTCGCTACTTTTGCTTTAAAAAGAAGGAACCACGCACCAACAGGTCCGTATCCATCTTTAAAACGAGCTGGGGTGAAACGATTTTCCATCATGGTCATGGTAGCACCAACCTGACCACACATGGTGTAGGTGGAACCAGCATTCCATACTGGGTACCATGCACGACCTTTACCCTCACCGGTAGACCGGGGACGGAAGATGTTTACAGCACCACCACAAGCTACGAGAGCAGTCTTGCAACGGAAAACGTGAACTTTATTCTCACGGGTAGAGAAACCAACAGCACCAGCAATCTGGTTATCTTTGTTTTTATCAAGAAGCATTTTCACGATGAAAATACGCTCAAGACAATTCTCTTCACCAAGTGCAGCTTTTGCAGGCTCAGCAACGATACACTTATAAGACTCACCGTTGATCATGATCTGCCATTTACCGGTACGTACAGGAGTTCCACCTTCACGCAGAGTTGCAGCAGGTTTTGAACCATCAAGATTCTCGCCGTCTGCATCTTTCTTCCAAACAGGAAGACCCCATTCTTCGAACAGTTTAACAGACTCATCAACGTGACGACCACAGTCATAGATAAGATCTTCACGAACAACGCCCATCAGGTCATTACGAACCATCTTTACGTAGCTTTCGATTGGATTCTCACCAATGTAAGTATTAATAGCAGAAAGACCCTGAGCAACCGCACCGGAACGCTCCATGGCAGCTTTATCACAAAGAACAATTTTCAGGTCATCTGCAGCCCATTTTTTGATCTCAAAAGCAGTACCGCATGCTGCCATACCACCACCAACGATGAGTACGTCAACATCGTGTTCTACTATCTCGGGATCTACAACGGCATTGATCTCGCCAAGAGGTTTATTTGGTAACGCCATATTCAAATCTCCTTAATTTAGATTCAAAAGGTTTTAAAATAATTCAGTCAATTCTTCTCATTTACTACGAGGCAAGAATTATTTTGGGGTCGGCAGATCGGCTTCGAGAAGCAGACATTCGTCATCCAGATTACCACCTTTCTCACCAGGGTATGCATTTGCAGCACCCTCAGCAGTAGTACGAACTGGGAATTTGAAACGTTTCATGTTGCCGTTACGAAACTTAACGGTCCACATGATGGAATCTGCACTACGCATTGGGTGAACCTGGCCGCCCATTGGTACAAAGTCATCGTATCCACGTACAAAGATTGCGCCCTGTGGACAAATTTTAACACAAGAGTAACATTCCCAGCAAGCATCAGGCTCCTGGTTGTATGCTTTCATTTCCTCTTTGTTAAGCACCATCAGGTCGTTGGGACAGATATACATACATGCTGTCTTGTCGCCACCTTTGCATCCATCACACTTCTCAGGATCTACATAACTTGGCATTAAACTACCTCCTCAGTTTATTTTACATTTTGCGACTCGGAACCTACCGAGCCAACTTTAACCACTTATAAAAAAAAGAACATTCAAAAAGTCTAGCTTTTCAACAATGCTCTACAAACACAAAACCTTAACGTTTCAACAAGTTATGGTTACCTAGCACATACACTCCACTAAATGAACCATCACTCATTTTTACAAGTTACAATTTATATATTGTTGACTAATAATTGTCAAGAGAATTCAACTTATTCCGGCCTGAGCTCTCAGGTGTATTCTTTTCGTGCTAAAACTTCACGCGGCTTTGAACCGTCAGCTGGCCCCACCACACCTTCTTTTTCCATCATTTCAATCATTCTGGCAGCTCTATTATATCCCACCCGTAAGCGACGCTGAACCATTGAAATAGATGCCTGCCCAGACTCACAAACGATGTTGACTGCTTCATCATATCGTTCATCGTAATCTTCATCCGCTCTCCCTTCGCCACTATTTTCAGCTTCTTCTACTGCAGCCGTAACCGATTCATCATAGCTTGCATTGCCCTGCTCCTTCAAAAAGTTCACAATTGCCTCTGTCTCAGCCTCAGAAATATAAGCACCATGTACACGTTTCAAAATTGACGAACCATTGGCAAGATAGAGCATATCACCCGCGCCAAGAAGATGCTCTGCGCCTGATGTATCAAGGATAGTCCTTGAATCGATTTTTGAGGATACTTTGAATGAAATTCGGGTAGGGAAGTTAGCTTTAATCAATCCAGTCAAAACATCAACAGAAGGTCTCTGAGTTGCTAAGATAAGATGCATTCCTGCAGCTCTTGCCATCTGTGCCAATCGTGCAATGGAGGCCTCAACATCTTTAGAGGCAACCATCATGAGATCAGCAAGCTCATCTACTATTATTACTATATAAGGTAATTTTTCTTCAGCTATTTCATTATATGTATCAAAACTTTTGACCTTTGCTTCCTCAAGAAGCTTATATCGTCTCTCCATCTCTCTCACAGCCCACATCAGGGCACGTGACGCAAGCTTTGGATCGACCACAACGGGATGCAAGAGGTGCGGGATACCCTCGTAGCCAGACAGCTCAATACGTTTTGGATCCACCATGAGTAATCTCACCTCTTCCGGGGTTGCATTATATAGAATAGAGGCAATGATTGTATTGATGGCAACACTTTTCCCGGCTCCTGTTGCCCCTGCAATAAGGAGATGAGGCATTTTGGCAAGATTGGCAATAGATGGGCTGCCCACTACATCAAGACCCAGTACTATTGCAAGTTTATCCTTTCTATTTCGAAATTCATCAGAGGCAAGCAAATCACGAATATAGACAACAGAACGAGTAGGATTTGGTATTTCTATTCCTAAAGCTGCCTTTCCAGGTACTGATCCAACCACTCGCACGGATTGCGCCTTGAGGCCAAGGGCAAGGTCATCGGCAAGGCCTGCAATTTTATTAATTTTCACTCCAGCAGCAGGAGAATATTCATAGGTGGTCACCACAGGGCCTGGTGAAATCCCTATTACCTTCCCGGACACCCCAAAATTTTTCAATTTCTGCTCAAGCTGTTTTGAGACCTTATAATAAACTTCCTTATCTACTTTTTCTTCATCGTTGACAGGCTTTTCAAGAAAGCTGAGTGGAGGTAATTTCCAGTCCCCCCTGGCCACTGGCTTGGCTGCAAATTCTTCATCCTCAGCCGTTGTCTTAACAGACTTTGCAAGTTCTTTAACCACAGGCATCCTAAATGACGGCCCAGCCAGTTCGACGACTTCATCTGTTGTATTTTCAACTACAGGTTGCACCTTGATAGTTTCTTTTTGGGTTACTTCCTGCTTTATCTTCCTGGCCTTTTTATTAATCGATCTTTTCTCTTTTCGTGATAGAAACATATTCTGTATTATACTCCCGATTCTTTTCACCACTCGCCAGAGTAATGCCCCAAGCTGATACGGGGAAAACTGGGTTGAAAGCATAAGAGATACAAGAAAAATCAGAAGCAGAAACAACACCGTACCAGGACCGCCCACCAATGAGTGCATAACAGAAAAAACTGTTTTACCGACAACACCACCAGCCTCAACAGGGGCCCACTCTTTTAGAGAAAGAGAAGAAAAAAGAGCACAGGAAGAAAGAACTGCACCTGTCAAACCTGCAGTGATTTGTGGCAAACGTTCAAAGGACATCCTGGGGCTAAAGAACAAAAAAGACAAGAGAAGAGAAAGAGCGCCGAGAAGGTAAGCCCCCCAACCAGTTACTCCCATAAGTACTTGAGCAATAAGGGTTCCTATTTCTCCCCCCCAGTTTCCTTCACTTGCAAAGCTGGTTGAAAAAAGACTTAAAAAAAGAAACAGGGATAAAAATATCCCCAGGACTGCCATTGCTTCCTGCTTCAGGCTGGGTCGTGTTTTTTTACTATCTTGTGCCATGTTCGTGCCACGTTGGGTTAAAAAGTTTACAACTGAAATGATGCGAGATTACGGAATAAAACGAATGGGAAACAAGTGCCAATTGATGTAATCGATTTATAGAAAAATGCAAGATGGCAAGAAAAAACAGAAAGGGAGTGCTGGAAGATTTCTCTTAAATTATGCAGTCATTTCGACTTTGATTGCATCAAGGATACCATTTACAAAGGCTGGAGACTCATCCGCGCAAAAACGTTTGGCGATTTCCACGGACTCATTAATGGCAACTTCAGGTGGTACATCCTCCTGATGCATCATTTCAAATACTGCAATCCGGAGAATGTTTCTGTCCGTCACATCGATTCGTTCCAGACGCCAATTGCTGGCATTTTTGGAAATTACAGCATCAATTTTCGAACGTTCACGATACACACCTTCCAACAATTGCACAGCATAGGGGCGTGCTTTTTTCTGCACATCATACAGGGAACAAAAATCAACAAAACGCTGTACCAGATCCAGCTCAGACACAATCTCAAAACCTTTAAAGTCATCCTGAAAAAGAAACTGTAGAGCAGCCTCACGTGATTTACGACGTACACCCATGTTTATTAATTAAAAATTGAAAGTTAAAAGTGAAAAGTTTCACTGAGAATGCAGCACCTGTTTGAGTATCAAACAGGTGCTGTGTGAGATGACAAATCTGTAAATATGTTTTACTGGAACTTGGTGATCAAGTCGGCCATTTCAATTGCTGCAACAGCGACTTCTGCACCCTTGTTACCAGCTTTGGTACCTGATCTTTCAATAGCCTGTTCGATGGTTTCGGTGGTCAAGACGCCAAATAAAACCGGAACACCTGTGTCAAGGCCCACCTGTGCAGATCCTTTGGAAACCTCGTTCACAACCACATCAAAATGAGGCGTTGCCCCACGGATAACAACGCCAAGACAAATTATTGCATCATATTTCTGAGCTGTTGCCATTTTCTTGGCAATCAGCGGGATCTCATATGCACCCGGAACCCGTACTACATCGATATCATCGTCTGCAGCACCGGAACGGAGCAGACTGTCCAGAGCACCATCAAGAAGTTTTTCAGAAATAAAAGAATTAAAACGTGCGACGATAATTCCAAACTTTTTCCCATCTGCCTTTAAATTGCCTTCTATATAATTTGCCATATTCTTTAGTATCCTTGGTTAGTACCTTACTCCTGAAATGCTGCCACTCTTTCCAGTACCACCTTGAGGGCATAGCCGTCAGGCTAAGCGTTAGTCATTAGTCGTTAATAATTGATTATTGATTATTTATGTTGTTATCTCAGGTGATTGTCAAAAGAATATTTTTATTAATAATCAATTGACAACGGTTAATTATTAATATTTTAAAATAGCACATTTTGTGTCATCACCTCAACTGGTTAAAAATTGTTGGCGGACAAGGCAAATCTCTTAGATTGACAGCTATGCCCCCTTGAGGGGTATAAACTCCGACTCCGAGAAAATCTTTTGGCAGTTAAAGTCATCAGGCGGGTAAGTTTGTCTTAATCTTACAATTTTGAACTTTTAACTGACATTCATATCCAATCACTCATCATCAACTTCAATCAGATGTCCCATACGATCACGCTTGCACTGGAGATAGTCTTTGTTCTCATCGCTGGCCGCCATCTCAATTGGAAAACGATCGACCACTTCAATACCATAGCCTTCAAGCCCTATTATCTTCTTAGGATTGTTGGTGAGCAAACTCATCTTTCGTACCCCAAGATCGCGCAGAATCTGAGCACCGATTCCATAATCACGAAGATCAGCCTTGAAACCAAGTTTATGATTAGCTTCCACAGTATCCAGTCCTTCATCCTGCAAGGTATAGGCTTTAAGTTTATTAATCAAACCAATACCTCTTCCTTCCTGACGCATGTACAGCACAATGCCGGTTCCTTCCTGGTCTATCATTCGCATGGCTGCATGCAATTGATCGCCGCAATCACAACGGGCGGATCCAAACACATCACCGGTCAAACATTCTGAATGAACCCTGACCAGGACTTTTTTCTCAGGATCAATGTCTCCTTTGACCAAGGCAAGGTGTTCAAAAGTATCCACATCATTCCTGTACACAATAGCTTTAAATTCACCTGCGTGATTTGTTGGAATTCTGGCTTCCGAAGCCCGATGAACCAGTATATCTTCACGTAAACGATAAGCGACCAGGTCTGCAATGGTACAGATTTTCAAGTCATGCTCTGCCGCAAATATTTCAAGATCCGGCATTCTGGCCATGGTTCCATCTTCTTTCATGATCTCGCAGATAACACCGGCTGGTGTGAGTCCTGCAAGACGGGAAAGATCAACAGACCCTTCAGTCTGGCCAAGACGAACAAGCACCCCGCCTTTACGGGCACGGAGTGGAAATATATGCCCGGGACTGATAAGATCAGTTGGCTTGGCATCCGGAGCAACAGCCGCCTCAATGGTACGTGCCCTGTCTGCTGCGGAAATGCCGGTGGTTACGCCGGTTGTTGCCTCAATACTGATTGTAAAACCAGTACCATAAGGTGATTTATTATCGGAAACCATCATGGGCAGTTCCAACTTGTCAATCAACTCAGGACTCAAAGTAAGGCAAATGAGCCCTCGTCCGTGTGTGGCCATAAAGTTAACCGCTTCAGGTGTGACAGCTGAGGCCGCCATATAAAGATCACCCTCATTTTCACGATCCTCATCATCTACAAGGATCACCATCTTTCCGGCTTTTATATCTTCTACAACTTCATCAATTGAACTAACTGCCATAACAACCAACCTATTTATTTATTTTCAGTAACTATTCCATTACATGTGTAAAAGAAATATCTTAAAAAAAACCATTTTCTGCGAGAAATTTTTGATTTATCCCCTTCTCAGCAACAACATCTTCTCCGCCTGGATCTCTCGGGAGAAGCATTTTCTCAACATACTTGCCAATAATATCCACCTCAATATTTACCTTACTCCCACGTGTCAGCAAGCCAAGGGTCGTCACCTGCAAAGTGTGAGGAATAATAGAAACTTCAAAACTATCGACACTGCAACTGTTGACAGTAAGACTTACACCATTAATAGTAACAGAGCCCTTCTCAATAAGGTAACGTCCGAACTCTTTAGGAAAGGCTAACGAAAACAATGTGAAATCCCCTTTAGGCTGACGATCCCTGACGTTTGCAACGCAATCAACATGACCAGACACAATATGGCCGCCAAGGCGATCTGAAAGCTGAAGCGCACGCTCCATATTCACACTGCCGCCAACACTAAGCTTACCAAGAGTTGTTCGGGAGAGACTTTCAGGAGAAACATCCACAGTAAACTTGCGACCTTCTATATTGTAAGCTGTGAGGCAAACGCCATTCACTGCAATGGACTCCCCCTCTTCAGGGTTGGTGAGTTCAAAACCTGCTTCCAGGTCAAAGGCCATTCCACCACCTGCATAACGTTTAGCGAGTAACTTTCCAGTGCCCTCTATGATACCTGTAAACATTGTTTTTTTACAAACCTTATACTGCTTCGGCTTCCAGCTCTTCTGCCCTGGCTATAAATTTTCCTGCACTACTTTTATGCTTAAAATTACTGTGAATTGAAGCAATGGTGCGGTATGTATCAGCGGCCTTTGCCTTCTCACCCTGAGATATGTAAATATCAGCAATGGTTTCCATGGTGGTTACAGTACCATGCGGATCATTATTGAGGTCATGGGTTTCCAACATATCAAAACAGAGTTCCATCGCCTCTGCAAATTCATTCAATCCACGATGAACAACAATTAACTGGGTGGAAAGAGCCAGCAGACTCATGGGATCTTCAAAACGATCGCAGATAGCCCAGGCTCGCCGATAATGCTCTTTAGACTTTTCAAAATCACCTTTTTCCAGACAAATATTCCCGAGCTGGTTGGAGGCATTGGCAATTCCATCCTGATGCTTCCTTTCTTCGTAGCCACGAAGAGCATTATGGAAAGCAGCAGCTGCCTGACTGAAATCATTGTCCTTCATAAATTCTATTCCATCGTCATACTCTGCCTGAACAGGATCAGAAGAACGTTTTTTCTCTTCTTTCTGGCCAACTTTCTTAATATCAGCCATGGGTTGGATATTACTAATCATTTCTTTCTCCTTCACTAGCCCTGCAGGGCTGGATGAGCCTCTTGTCAATTTTTATGTAACTACGTTATTCAGTGGGATTAATTTGTTCCAGTGCAACTTGCACCAAATCAGCAACCGTATACTCTATGGATTTTCCTTTTTCCCAGATAACAAGTTTTTCCTGATCATCACTAAGCTCCATGAGCTGCTTGATTACTTCTTTTGCCCTTATTCTCCCGAGCAACTGCGCCACAAGACCACGCATTTGAGCATTGGGATGCTCAAGAAAATGAAACAGATTGAAAAAAGGTGTCTCCCGAATCAGATCAGGTCTTTTTTCTGCAATTTTGGAAAGAGCCCAGACCACCTGAACCTGTGTGGAATCATCCCCCATATAATTAAGAAGATGCCTTGTAAAAGCACCAAAGATATCAGGTCGTGCGGCAATAACCTCGCCCAAGGTCTCAATCATTCCCCAAGGGGCGGCGGCGGAATCGGAACAGGCTTCAAAAAGACGATGGATAAGCTCGGAAACCTGACCGGGCATCTTGCTTGCCACACGTGCACATACCTGACCAATAATCCATGCTGTCTCCCAGCGACGTGCCTCATCAACAT
>JAOZQU010000005.1:14395-42210 GCA_029932055.1 Desulfocapsa sp. | reverse complement strand
ACGAATCTAAGAAGAAATATTTTCGGAGTGATCGAATCTATAAACTGGATGATACCTGGTTTTTTTCTACACGTGAACAACAGGAAGTAGGTCCCTTTGCTGATATAGAAGATGCCAGACGTTGTCTTCAAGCATATGTAACTGAGATGTCATTGGCTGAGGTTGCCTGACCTATGATTTCAGTCAACAAACTGGGGATACATGCCGGCTTAAAAAAGGAAGATTTTCGACTGATTGCCCACGGGGGATTTAATGACGGTATGAATGCCTATGCCCATTCCATGGGCTGGTTCAATGGTCACCTTTATGTGGCAACCACACGTGGAAATTTCCCCTTGATGAAGAAACGTTTGCCCATAGGACTTGATCCATGGCCTGTGGAGTGCCCGGAGGATCCGTTTGATCTTGATTTGCATGCGGAGATCTGGCGTTACAGTCCGGGTGACGACAGCTGGGAAAGGGTGCTAAAAGCTCCAACTATCATTGGAAGTCACGGTAAGCCTATCCCACGCGAATTGGGATATCGCGGCATGTTGGTTTACCAGGAAAGTAAACATGACAACCCTGCTCTTTATATCAGTACATGGTCACCGGCAAAAGGGCCGGGGCCGGTTTTATTACGCTCCGAAGATGGGAAAAATTTTGAACCATCCTGCGAACCGGGATTAATCGGATTGCCCGTTACAACTATCAGGACGATGACGGAGTTCAAGGGGCGTCTCTACACCACGCCCGCAGGCTCTCGGGGAGGAAACCCGAATGTTTCGGCCCATTCGATTGTTTATGAAAGCAAAGATCCAGCCAGTGGTCAATGGGAACCGGTGAGTGATTTTGGTTTTGGTGATCCCGGCAATAAAACGGTTTTTGAAATGGTTGGATTTGAAGACTATCTCTATGTGGGTACCTTTAATTTGGAAGGTTATCAGGTTTGGCGTACAACCGCTGAAGGAGAGCCTCCTTACCATTGGGAAAAAATTATTGACCGGGGGGCATACCGTGGACAATTAAACCAATGTGTCCTCAGTATGTGTCCATTTAAAGGGGCATTATATATCGGCAGCGCAATACAGGGAGGAGGCATTGACCGGCAAAACAAAATAGGACCGGCACCGCCCGAACTCATCCGTTTACAGGTCGATGGTCACTGGGATTTATTAGTGGGAGAAGCCCGGGAAACACCTGATGGATACAAACAGCCATTATCTGGCTATCTACCTGGATTTGATAATTTTTTTAATGGATATTTTTGGCGCATGTGCGAACATCAAGGCTGGCTGTATCTCTCCACTTTTGACTGGAGCGGAATACTGGGTTATGCGCAAAAGGCGAACTGGCCACAACCATTTATTAATATTGTCTTTGAACTTGGAGAACAGTTTATCATGGACAATCAATCGGGGTTTGATTTGTTTCGCAGTTTTGATGGAGAAAATTGGGTTCCGGTGACAAAAAACGGTATGGGTAATCCATATAATATAGGACTACGGACAATGGTATCTTCCCCTTTTGGTCTTTTTTTAGGTACAGCCAATCCTTTTGGCCCTAAAGTCATGCCGTTGGGGGGGGATCGATATATATTTAATCCACGCGGTGGCTGTGAAGTTTTTTGTGGTTAATCTTTATTGATTATAAACAGGCACTACTTATTAAAGCCAGAAACAAGGATATCGAAAAGTGAGTCAACAGGCCCAGAAAATCGCGCTTCCAGCTTTTCTACGTAAAAGACTGCAAGCATTTCGTATCGGAGAAGGGACAGAACAAAGTTACCTCATTAAAGATGAAAGAAAAGGTCTGTCATACAGGTTTGAACCATGGCAGTATTTCATTTTAGAAGTTTTACCCGGTTGTGAAGATTTCCCCAAATTATCCTCTGTTTTTGAGGATCGCTTTGGTCATTCAATAACCAGCGAGGAGGTTGAAAAGTTGTTCGGCATGGTTGCTGATTATAAACTTTTTGGTTTGTCGGCAACTTCGCATCCCATGCTGGATTCATTTAATAAAAAAAGACTCAATAGCCCCTCTGAAAGCAGCCAGACAGTACCGGATCAGGAGAACGTTTCAGGGGAGCAGAAAAGTGAATCAAAAGATACGCCTGTAGTTGACAAAGACACCTTACCAGCAGGTATACGAAACGTTGTCGGATTTGATGAGAGTGTAAAAAAGGGTTGGAAATTATTCAATCCCTCTAAGTTGATTAAGCTTATTTATCCTGTGTTCGTGCTTTTCAAGCCCATCATTTATCTGCTTCCGGCCCTGCTCATTGCAGCACTCTTCACGACATTTAAATATGCAGCGCCGATTGAACAGGATTTAACCCGTTTGGTGAGCAGTGTTTCGTTTATTGAACATATTCTCTTCAGTATGGTAACGGTGAACCTTTCGGTAATCATGATGACCGCATTGGTCGCCTATTCTTATCGTGCATCTGTAACTGCATTTTGTATCATTTTTTATCTGGGTTTTTTCCCTCGATTCATGGTTCGGATAGGTCACGTGCAACAACTTTCCAGACGTGAGCGAATCTGGTTGCATGCCGCCCCTTTGCTGTTACGCCTGGGGTTCTTCAGTACAGGCATATTGTTATGGTTTAATACTAGAGCAACAACAGAATTTCTATCATTATTCGGGCTGGCAGTGGCTGCAATCAGTACAATTTCATTTTTCATAACAGTAAACCCACTGATTAAAAACAGTGGTTATCATCTGTTATCAGCCTTTTTGAATGAGCCTTACCTGAAAGGCAAGTCCTATAAGGCCCTTCTGAACAAATTGAAAGGTAATGTATATAAAGAATCGGATAATAATATCCTGATTGCTTACGCTTTGGCCTCTGCTGTATTTATGGTCATCTTTATTGCTGTCGTACTGCTTATTGTAGGTCATATTCTAAAAATGCAATTAGGCGGTGCCGGTATTTTATTGACCATGATAATAGGTTTCTTTCTGATACAACGGTTGGTCAGTAAATTTAGAAAAATAGGCCAAGCCTATGAGCGTTCTCAACAATTTGAACGGTGGCGAAAACGTACTTTGCCTGGAGACGAGGAGCAAACGGTTCAGAAGAAACAAAAGGTATCCTTTTATACATACTTAAAAACGGCATCTTTACTGTTGTTTTTTGCTTTGTTGTTTGTTCCTTATCATTTTGAACCGGGCGGTCGTTTTGTTATTTTGCCTGATCAGCAGCAGGAAATAACTGCTGGGGTTTCCGGTATCATTGATGAAATCTATTTTGACGGCGGGGAGGTTCTTGCGAAGGGTACTATAATTGGACGGCTCAACTATAGTGAATTTTCTTCTCAGGAGAAAATCTATGATGCTCGAATTTTGGAGCAACAGGCTGTTATCGATGAATTAAAATCACGACCGCGACCTGAAGAAGTTCGGCTGGCGGAAAGTTCGCTTGAAGTAGAAAAAACGCGAACAGAATTCAGTAAAGCAAAATTTATTCGCCTTGAAAAACTTTATAAAGAGGGTGCGACTTCATTTGAAGAGCTAGATGAAGCCCGGAAGGAATATCAAATTGATGTGGATCGGGTAGAAGAAAAACGTGCTAATTTAGAATTGATCAAACTGGGTGCCCCCCCAGATCAAATTGCAGCGGCGAAAGCAAAGCTGTTAGGATGGGAGGAACAGCGTAACTACTATAGAGACCAAATCGAACAGTCGATTCTTTATATGCCCTTTAATGGTAAGCTTGTAACCTTGCACTTGAAACAGAAAATCGGAAGTTATCTGAATAAGGGTGAAGCGCTCATCGTTGTGGAAAATACGCAACAGGTCTTGGCTCAAATTGATGTACCTGAGCCGGATATCGGATACATAAAAAAGCAGGCAAAAACTACAGTTCGTCTCGTGACCTATCAGGATATGATTTTTAATGGAGTCGTTTCGACCATTGACACAAATGTTCAGGAAGAACGTTTCGGCAAAGTAGTTCGGGTTATTACGGTACTGGATAACCAAGCTGACTTACTTAAATCGGGAATGACTGGTTACGCAAAAATCGAGAGTCAGACACTGCCGGTCTGGAAAGTTTTTTCCCTGGCTTTTGTTCGTTTTGTTCGGGTAGAGGCATGGTCCTGGATTCCTTAAAACAAGTCGTTATAGGCTTTTGGGGTACTTCACAAAACAATCAAAAAAATCATTTCAAATAAGGTCTCAAGGATTCTCTCATGAAAAATCACATTGTATTTATCATTATGGACAGTTGCCGTTATGATACATTTACTGCTGCTAAAACTCCTAATATTGATCGAATAGGGGAAGTTGAAAAACGGTATAGTTATGCTTCATGGACAGCTCCAGCGCACTACGCATTTACCATGGGTATGTTGCCTCACTCCAGCCCGACACAAGTTTTTGCATCAGAGGTGTATAAGGAAGAGTTTGTATTATGGACTGACAGAACAGGTAGTTCCGATATATCCTTTAAAGATTTCCTACCTGAATTATCACTTCCTACAGTACTTAAGAAACTGGGATATTTTACAGTTGCTCGTGTTTCCATGCCGGTGTTGAACAAGTTCACACTAATCAGCCAGCACTTTGATGATTATAAGTTGATGGATAACCATAACAACTTCGCAGGAATGGTGGATGAAATTAGTTTTCCGAATGATCAACCCCACTATTATTTTCTCAATTTAGGTGAAACACATTATCCATATATGTTGATGGGAGAAAATCTACCACGTATATCCGGCGTTCATGGGGTCTTCAAATCTCTTGGAAAAAACAAGGATAAAAATGCAGGTAAAACAGAAACCTTTTTTGATTTGGAACAAATGAAAATGTTCCATAAACAACAAGTAACATGTGTGGAATACATAGATACGTTAATTGGTGATCTTATGGAAAAAGCACCTGAGAATACGTATTTTATTGTTACTTCTGATCATGGCGAACTTTTTGGCGAAGATGGCTTCTTTGGGCATGGACCAATCATGCATGAAAAATGTTTTGAGGTACCTTTTCTCGAAGGATTATTAAGGAAAAAGAAGATGAACGAATAACGAAGTTGGAGCTATTTTCTCCATAAATGTAATCAACATTTCCCTCTTTTGAGGGAATCAATACAATTAAGCCTCCTGCTTTACTGAGGCATTTAACTATACTATCGATTAAAATATAATGGCGGCTCCCCTTTTCCTGTTAGCTCCACCAAGGTCGTATACCTCGCTCATTAATGCCATGCTTGGTCAACATCCTCAAGCTCTTGGCTTGCCCGAGCTGAATCTTTTTAATGTTAAAAAGGTAAAAGACCTCTGGCGAAGAGTCTCAGATGAAATTGGAGATGCCAGTAATCGACGCCAGGGGTTACTGCGAGCCGTAGCAGAAATATATGCCGGGGAGCAGACAAACGCGACAATTGAGATGGCACAGCACTGGGCAGCCGCACGACAGGAAAAATCTACGGGAGAGGTGTATCAAGAGTTAGTCGATAAAATTGATCCATTGATCCCAGTGGAAAAAAGTCCTGCGTATACGATATCCACGCAGCGTTTGATAAGAATATACGAAACATTTCCTGATGCCCGGTTTATCCACTTGGTTCGTCATCCTATTCCACAAAGCAAATCCGTTATGAACCTCAACGACGGTATTTTTGCATTATTTGTCAATGCATTTGAATTTACGGAAAATCGAGCAATTGTTGAACCACAGATAGCCTGGCATGATATTAATATTAACATACTTAATTTCCTGGAAATGGTTCCTCGTGATCAGCAGATACGTATAAAGGGTGAAGAAATTATGGGAAATCCACAAAAGTATTTGGGAAGAATATGCCGCTGGCTGGGAATACGTGATGATGATGATGCCATAGAAGAAATGATGCATCCTGAGCGGTCAGTATTTGCATGTTTTGGACCAGTCAATGCATTATTCGGCAATGACCCAAATTTTCTTCGAGGCCCGACTTTTCGTCCCCATACGCCGAAGCTGCCGAAGCTGGATGATCCCCTGCCATGGAGAGACGACGGACAGAAGCTATATCCGGCAGTTGTCAACTTGGCGCATGAATTTGGTTATCCTTGAAAGATATTACAGCTGATCGACTACCAGACTCGATTGGCAACTATACTGCTACGGCATAAACAACATCCCTTTTGTTTCACCTGAGATAGCTGATCACATAAAAAATCTCAGCTGTTACCGGTAAAAGAAATATCAAGGAGAAGAGATGGCACATACAGATAAATCAGAAAAGTTACCTTCACAACTGGGTACCAGAAAAAAGATTGGTATTGTTACCTCTGAGTCGGAAAGCTCACAGAAAAATCTTGAAGGGTTGACCCCGGCACAACATGCTTTACGTGAAGCTGCTATTAATCATTTCAAAGCCAATAAGGTAAAGGCGTTTATAACAAAACAGATTCGTTATGTTAACTCTAATCGGCAAGTAGCTGATGGAATACGTTTTCTCTTTGACGAGCATGGGAATCCACCGGTAAACGCACCTTTAGAGGATATTATTTCCGAACGTAAAAAAATTGAATCGGAAATCCGTTGGTTTGAGGCTATGACCTCAGAATTACGTAATAAGCTCGTTCAGATAAGAGAGATTGAAGAACTATCCATTGATCTAATGAATCGGAAACAAGAAGAATGATTTTTTCGCATCATCAATTATATACGATTGCCGGGGAAAGGGTATTGATATGAAAAGTTACACCCTGAATTGCGTAAACAGAAAAAAGATGACTATAGCTAAGCTATTGATTGTCTCACTTATAGCAGGGCTCCTTGCAGGGTGCACTGTCACTCAAGACTATGAACGTCCACAAATTGATGTCCCTCAGGATTGGCGTATATCATATCATGCTGCAGCTGATTTAGCGGATACCGTATGGTGGGAACAATTTAAAGATGAAACACTTAATAAATTGATCTCAACCGCGCTTAACGACAATAAAGATTTACGTATTGCAATAGCCCGTGTTGAAAGGTTTGCCGGACGAATGCAGGCTTCTCAAGCCGGCTATTATCCTCAGGTGGGTTACGGTGGTGATGTTTCTCGTTCCCAGCAAAGTCTTGAACGAGCAACACCTCTTGGTCCCTTTACTGAACGTATCAACTCTAATTATCAAGCGGTATTTGGTATCGGTTGGGAATTGGATGTATGGGGTCGCATAAAAAGGTCTACAGAAGCTGCTCGCGCAGATCTTCTTGCTGCGGAAGAAGGGAGGCGGGCAGTGGTTCTGACTTTGGTGTCCACGTTGGCCAGTAGTTATGTTGAGTTGTTGAGCCTTGACAGCCAGTTGCAAATTTCTCGACGAACAATGGCATCCCGAGAGGAGTGGGTAAGAATATTTGAGACAAAAAGTAAAGGAGGACAGATTTCCGAGTTGGAGCTTGCCCAGGTTCGCTCAGCCTTTGAGGAGGTAGCAGTAACAATACCAGCGCTGGAACGACGCATTGCTCAGCAAGAAAATTATATCTCCCTGCTGCTTGGCAGTAACCCCGGATTGATAGAACGAGACAATACTTTAGAAAAACTTATTATGCCGGAAGTACCCCAAGGTATTCCCTCTGACCTTCTCATACGTCGTCCTGACATTCTTCAAAGTGAGCAAAGATTGATAGCGGCCAATGCAAGAATTGGGGTAACCAGAACTCAATACTTTCCAACCATTTCCCTTACCGGATTATTAGGATTCGTCAGTACTGATCTTTCTAACTTTTTGCAGGGTTCATCAAATCTATGGGAATATGGAGTTGGACTCAATGGCCCCCTCTTTACAGGCGGACGCATAGAGGGTGAAATCATACAATCTGAAGCACTGTATCAACAATTGCTGTATCACTATCTTCAAACCATACAAACTGCTTTTAGTGAAGTTAATGATTCCCTCATTGCTATAAAAAAACAGAAGGAACAGCTGGTAGTAGAAAAGCGTCATGTCCTCGTATTGAATGATTATATCCGTTACTCCCAGAGTCGTTACGATACTGGATACACTCCGTACATTACGGTACTGGATGCTCAACGACGACTTTATGCCGCTGAAATTAAATATTCACAAACACAAAATAACATATTTTCAGCCCTGGTAAGCCTGTATAAGGCCATGGCAGGAGGTTGGTTGACAAAAGCTGACCAGCTTATTTTACCGTTAAACGAGGTTGTCAATATCAACCAGTTAATATTAAAATAGAATGAACTAACTCATCCCGGCAGACCGAAAAAAGGCCGAGATTCATTTTAGTACCTTATAAATTCTTTTCGTGTATTCTTGAAAAATATATAAGGTACTTATACCCCACAAGGGGTACTGAACTGAGTGCCGACTTACCGTTCATCACCGGTGTTAGTACCCCTTGTGGGCATAGCCGTCAGGCTAAGCGTTAGTCATTAGTCGTTAACAATTGATTATTGATTATTGATTATTTGTGGTGTTATTCCAACAAATTGCTAAGACAACCTCCTACTCGCCCGCAACCTCATAGCAAATCAATCAGCCAGTAGGCTACGGCGAATTATCTCGTCAGGTTGGTTTTCCGAGCTTGGAACCGGGTACAATCTGGCAGCAAAACACCACGCCCCTGTAAGACTGCATTTTCGTTTTTTCCTCCGGAATTCCGCAAAAATCACCAGCCTGTTTTCCTTACCATTCAAAAATAATATATAGCAACTTGCAGGGTCATTGCACACATCATCTTTGACAATACATATAAAACACACAAAAAATCTTAAGAAAACACGAATCGTTCCGATACGTTTACAAGGGGATACTGCTTATAACCGGTAACTCCGAGATAGTGGCTTCAAAAGTGCTGAAGCAAAGCACAAGCAACGGTAACCAGTAAGTGAGGCCGGCATAAGTACCTTAGCAGATTGTTTTCTTTGAAAAAGAACAGGTATGCACCCTAAAAAATCAGGGTACTCTTTTCAGTACCCCCTTGAGGTGTACAAACTCCGACTCCGAGAAAAAACTCTGTAATAGTGCTAAATTACACTTCAAAAGGGAGATACTAAAAAATGAATAGCATAGGATCAATTGGTGCAAACTGCTCTTGTTACAATTCTGCTAATGAGAGAACTTTTTCCCGAATAAAAGCTAGAGACACAAATTCCGACAACAAGCTGAACTTGAATGAGGCTAAGCTTCCTCAAGAAAAATTCGACAGGGTCGATCTAAACAACGACGAACAAATAGGCCGGTTAGAACTCACTATTGCAAAACGACATACCGTCAACCACCATATGGCCGATCAGTTGATGAAAAACAAAGACAGCAATAGTGACGGCATGTTGAGTATGGATGAGCATGGAATCCCAGAAAAAACCTTCAACAGAGTCGACAGAAATAACGATGGACAGCTAGGCGAAACAGAACTTGTTGCCGGCAGAAGAATTTTGGTCAACCATCATAACACTTTTGAAATAATTCAAAACAACGATACAGACGAGAACAATCTTTTAAATAATGAAGAATTAAAAATATCCGAAGAAAACTTTGACAAAATCGATCGAAACAATGATGGAGAAATTGGTTCGACAGAACTCAATGCTGCCAAAAGGTTCTTTTTGAGAAACAACTTGAGAGAAAGCTTAACAGAACAGGTGATGGATCGAAAAGACACGGATAAAAATGGCTTATTAAGCACTGATGAATTAGCAATAAAAGAAGAAAATTTCAACCATATCGACACGAATGATGACAATCAGATCGACATGGCTGAATTACAGACTTTACGGCTACGAAGCTTGCCGGCTTACAACAACTCCCAACAGAACACTGTTGAGGCAGACAAGCAAATAGATCTAAGCACCTGACAAGGTCAGGTTAGAGCAGACTTTAGCTCCAACCGCACCGAAAGAAAATCAATTATTCAAGGTCTCCTGATAAATCTCGGGTTAACCAGGGAAGACCATGGCCACATATATTTTGATTCATCGGCGACAACACCGGGGCTTTTTGTAACTGTGTGTTGAAAATGCTCACCTTGACCGTTCAGAGCGTAATCATATCCTTCGGCTGGCTGAGCAACTTTGAATGAATAATCGATTAAAGCATCAAGGGGCTTTTGAACAGCCAAACGATCTAAATCATCAACTTCACGGTTTGACGGTACTGCATGGCCGGCTTCGAAGCTG
Source organism: Desulfocapsa sp. (assembly GCA_029932055.1). Classification (GTDB taxonomy): domain Bacteria; phylum Desulfobacterota; class Desulfobulbia; order Desulfobulbales; family Desulfocapsaceae; genus Desulfocapsa. The sequence goes on along the minus strand of JAOZQU010000005.1, from coordinate 32,105 downwards.
CCCTCCACGACATTGTAATAAGCCTTCCCTGAATCTGGAATGGCGATATTATTAAAAATGTCAATTGCCATGCGATGATCGTTGGTTTCATCCTCATTGTAGACTTGCATGATGATATTTGCATCATTGGGAAATGTCTCCAATTGGATATCACTGATTTCATACGAGTACCAGGGGGCCATCATGAATAAAAATGCCCCCTCTGCTCCCCAACCTTTTTCCACCAAACCTTTCCAGGCCATGGCAGGTGTAGCACCCGCCCCAAAAGAATGTCCAAGAAAGCCTACTTTTTGTAAATTAAATCGTATTGCATAGCGTTCAACTGCTTCCTGGAACCCATTCCATAAAATATGATACCGTTCCGGTGTACTTACTGCTTCGACAGGATATGGAGAATAAACAATAACAACCCCCCGAGAGACCAGATGAGTAAGCAGTGATTTGTAGCCCCTCCAGTTTGTTCCGCCAAAACCATGCGAGAAAAACAATACTGGTGAGGGAGTAGCACGTTCTGCTGGGAAATGAACGGTTACCAGTTCTCCGCCGTCAGACACTCTCCACTTTGAATTCTCAAAATCCTCTGTTACCATTGTATACGGCCCTGTCTCTCCGTATTCCATCTTCGCGGTTTCAAAATTGAAATTTTGCGGGGTGTTAAGAGCATGAGCGAACAATGCCCCAAAGGTGAAATAGATGCAAATAAAACAAATAAAAAATTTATTCATAATAGAAAGTCCATAGCAAAAGAACTGTTACCCCCCTAAACCGAGAGTACTCTGCAGGCAAAAAACAGTCACCGAAGGTGTAGTTATGGAAATGCTTATACTTTTTATTGTTTGCTAAGTGTTGCCAAGAATGATTCAACAGATTGAGTATACAAATTATCTGCTCCCAGCTGTTTATTAATTTCTTTGTGTGACATGTCTACTTCTAAAACTTTTGCAGGTATGCCTAATCGGGAGGCTTTATCGGCAAAACTGTTCGCTTGAGGGCATGAACCTTTGTGTTCCGAAGAACAAACAAGCAAAAATTGTGCTTTCGTTGCTGTTACTGTTAATAAATGGAATGGAGATACTGATTTCCAGTACGTAATGTCTTGACCAAAAACCTTATTATAAAAACGAGGATGCTTTGCCTCCATTATTCTGACAACATCAAGAGCTTCACTATCGAGTAAAATTGTCCCAAGCCACGGTTTTACACCAAATTCCTGAGGAATAGACGGCGATGAAGCCAATGCAGCAACAAGATGGGAACCGGCTGAATGTCCAATGAGAACAAATCTGGATGGATCTCCTCCCCAGGAAGAAGCATTTTTTTGTGCAACAGCCAAGGCTCTAGCAATGTCAGTAACCTGTGTAAGCGGATCCACTTCCGGCACTAATCGGTAGTTAGTAGAAACAAAAACGTAGCCTTGAGGCACCCACCGTTTCACCTTATTTTCAATAACCGCCTTGCCTGCCTTGTCACCCATCTGCCACGCTCCACCATGAACCATAAATATTACCGGCGCATTTTTGGCTTGTGGTGAAAAATAGACATCCATTGTATTTCTAACATCCTTTCCATAAGGGATGTCCTGTATGAGTTGAATGTCTGCAGGGAGTTTAGTTTTTTCAGCAGTGCTCTGTCGGGCAGCTCGATGCTTGGATATCATGTCACGAAGAGGGCCAGCTTCTGATACCTGACAAAATATCTGCGATAGTATCACTAAAAAACTTATACTGAGATACTTAGTTTCAAGAATATTTGATTTCATTTTTTATAACTATTCAGGTGATAGCTGGTAATTTGTCTAACCGCTGTCCTGTAACTTTTTAGGAGCGCCCCATATCTGTGCAGGCGCCCCGGAGGAAGTGCCCTTGGGGTGCTGGCTGGAGAGCTATAGTAGTTCCTATGTGAGCCAGCCTGACCGTGCAGAGATGGGGTGCTCCTGAATAGTTACCATTTTTTATTCTCATCCAGTTCAGGGTATTGCCTTGCATCCTCGCAAATCTATGTTCATATAATAAGTCATTTTTTATCGATCCTCAAGGACAATTCGGATCATTTGCCTCTATGTGCCGTCGCCTGCTCTCGACATTCATGAATACACGAGCCTATACATTCGTTATAATATCAACAATTGCAGATAGTCGGAAACTTGGCGTAGTGCCCACCATCTTTTCTACTTTTGATTGATGTTCTTAGAAATCGCACTCGACAGGTGGCAACCAGTAACCGTCCGAACTCTGAATACCATGAAACTCCTCACAGCAACCACGGAACAAACATCTTAGTCCGTTTCATGTATTCACCATAGACAGACCCGAAAAAACGAATATTCTCCCGCTCCTCCACCCTGGCTGCTGCAATAAGAAATCCGGTAACAAAAAAAACAAGCCCGGCAGTGAATAGCGTAATATGTTTAAAAAATGCGCCCCAGGCAAGCAACAGGAGAGAGCTGTACATCGGATGACGTATGTATCGATACAACCCATCTTCCACCACATTAACCGTATTTTCAAAAAAATGATTTTCCGGCATATCTTCCCGGTCAGCATGACCACCACGCCGTTTGAGTATCAGGACAGACTGAACAACAAAACAAATTGAAGCCAGTAGCAGCAACCAGGAAAGGATATGCAGAGGCGAGAAAGGATCGCGGAACCAGTAAGGGTGATTTATGAGGACAAGGAGCAAAATTCCTTCAAAGACAAAAAACCGATAAAACCCGTGTGTTCCCGGTTTGCCTAGTGAGCGCCGGGAGAAACAAAGAAAGAAAAAACTGGCAATGAAAAACAAAATAACCCGTGTCATAAAAGTACTCTCACAAGCGGATTGTTTTTCTAAACTCGTCCGCCCCAAGAATCAGTTTGACGGAGGAAAAAGAGCCCATGATGGTACCAATAACCCCAGGAGCCATCACGTTTTGCCCTGCAAGATATAAACCTTTTACAGCAGTGCGGTTCAAAATTGCTGTGGCCAAAGTTTGGCTCGAAGATCGCAGCACCCCGTAAGCACTGCCTTCAGGACTGTTTACCCAGTCACGTATGGTGAGTGGCGTATAGGCGTCCAGCATTTTCAACCCTTTAAACGATCCAAAAAGTTGTTCAGCTTCCCTGATCAATTGCATAGCATGTTGTGCTTTTGCTTCACGGTAGTCATCTCCACGACATCCGCTTCTGGTATCATTCCACGGTGCCCATGCGTCATCTTTCCCTGAGGTGAGAATGGATAGCAAATTGACGCCTTTTTTTTCACTTTCCCGAATCTGATAATATTTCAGATCCGGTACATTGCCAGCTTCATCTGTCTCTATCTTGAATATATTATAAGGGATTTCAGCATGCGTATCAGCATCAATCCGGGCATGAACTGAAAAAATACTATGAGTATTCTGTAATTTTGTAATTCTGTTTCGGTAGGAAGGTTTTACTGCTCCCTCGGGAAGCATTTGCAGAACAACTTGTGGATGGACGGCAGCAATAACATGTGAACCGGCCAGACATTCCCCGGATGTCAATTGTACGCCGTTTACAACGCGGGAATCCACAAGAATTTCACTTATTTCAGCTCCTGTTATCACCTTCCCGCCCAGTTCCAGTAAACGATCTACCAGCACATCAACCATGTCGGAACCGCTCTGTTGCAAACGCCATGAAGAGGAAACATAGGAGGCAAGAGCCATATTGTGATAATAGGCGGGACAATCCGCAAGCGGTACTCCTATCCAGGAAGATGGAATAGCAAGCACACTTCGCAGACCGGGTGAACAACCTAGAGTATCTAAAACTTCACCATAGGGTTGAGATTGATCAAGGAGGGAAAAATCACTTTCAGTTGCATAGAGAAGATCGAGTGCGTGCAGTTGCCCTGCGGTCTTTCGTATTGCTGCAACTATTATTTCAATGCGTGCCCGTTCATCGGGAAAGGCCTGCTGCAAATTTTCTTCGTAAGCATCAAAACCTTCCGGTAAATCAAACCTGGGCGGGTGTGTTTCAGGCGCGTCAAAGAGGTACCGGTCAATTACACCATCCTGCCCCATACGTGAGACAGGGATGCTATCTGTTACGCCAAGATAATCAAAAAATTTCCTGAGAACCTGATTCCGCCCCAGTGACCCAAGGTAATGGATTCCAACAGCACATTCTATCCCATCACGCGTATAGCTTCTGGTCAAACCTCCCGGCTGACGGTTTTTCTCAAGAACAGTGACATCAAAGCCGAGTTTAGCCAGGATAATTGCGCTGCTTAAGCCCCCGATCCCTGAGCCAATGATCAAGACCTTTCCAGGTTTAGATTTCACTCCTGTTCACTCGCTGCTGATTTTTGATTCCTCCAGCACGTTGGGTCGGAGGCAAGATAATCACCAGTGAGTTGATAGGCAGCGCCACGACATCCGTAGCACTCTGCTGCCTTGTCACAATCCCGGCATTCTCCTTTAATCATCTCCCGGTAATTTTTTAGGTTTTGAACTACTTCGCTGTTTTTCAGGATATATCCGAGCTTATTATTACGAATATTATCAAGGGGAATAGTCACTCCAACGCAGGGCATCACATCGCCTGTTGCCGTCACCAGACAAGAGACCTGATGACGCATACATTTGTTGCCAACAAGAGGTGGTTGAGGCTCCCAGTCGCGACCATATTTTTCATGATCTATTGCTGAAAGCCTGGTAAACAATTCTTTTAATTTACCTGAATCAACTGCAAGCCAGAGGTTATCCAGGGCATTTGCCTGAGGGGTAATCACTTCAAAATAGGGCTCCATCCTCTGATCACGAACCCATTGCCACATATCCACCAATTCATCAAAATTCAGCTGGCAGATGACTGTTGACAGGGCAAGGAACAGGTCACCTGACGGGTATCCAGCATCTTTTAGATGTACAAAAGCTTTTTGAATAATATCATACGCCCCATCTCTACCGGCCAGACGATCCTGAATTCCCCTGTTTCGGGAATTGAGTTTCAAGACAACCCGCACCTTTAATTTCGCCAAAAGTTTTGCAAGCTCTGCATCCACTCCGGTTCCATTTGTGAACATTTCAATCTCAAAGCCATGTTTATCAAGAAACTTCAGCATCTCAGTAAGATGAGGATAGATACTTGGTTCACCGCCTAAAATAATAATTTTTCTGGCTCCGAGCTCTTTAGCCTGCAGGATCACATCCTTGATCTCAGCTCTAGTCAGCTCACCTTTACATTCTTTTTTGTCCGGCACATAACAATATGAACAACGAAAATTGCAGATACGGCTAAACTCAATCTCCATGGACAACAATCTATCTGCGGCCACCGCATCTTTTATTTCCTGCTCTGTAAATTCTAAATTATATAACTGCATATCACTAATTGATTAATATTCTTTAAGATCGTCAAACGTATTCATCCGCTCTAAACGCTCTATCTCACGTTTATACCGGCCTTCCCATCCATACTTTTTCATAACACGCCTATAATGCAGCTTCAAAAATGGCTTAAAGGCAAAACGCCATATCCAGATCCAGAGTCTGCCCTGCCTGCGCATGGAATCAGGTGGATTCCACCAGCCAAGCACCACCTGTCGTTGATACCAGAAATGATACTGTAATTCATCTGTTTTAAGAAATTTAGTCCGAACATTTGCCCAGAGCCCGTTATATTTCTTAAAATCTTTTTTATTGGTGATCATATTTTTCGACAGAAGATAATCGCGCATCCCGGTTTTTGGATATGGAGTAATTATTTGACAATACGCTGCATCAGCACCAATCTCTTTAAAAAACTCATAATTCTCCTGAATGGACTGCACATCATCCTCTGGAAAACCAAAAATCAGGCCACCTATTACCATCATTCCATGTTTATGGCAATTTTCGATGGCCTTTTTTGAGGCCTCTACAATATCACCCTTACCGGCAGCACTCAGATTCTTTTTCGATCCATTTTCAATACCTAAAAACACAGAACAAAAACCAGCCTCAGCCATTTTGGCCACCATATCTTCACGTATTGACATGGTAATACAATCAGCCTGAACAAAAAGTTTCAGCTTTTTATATCTCTTTGCAATAATAGCATCACAGAGTTCAATCACCCGGGAAGGATTAAGTACCATATTGTCATCGGTGATAAAGATAGATCTGACTTTGCGAGTATAATAGATGTCATCAATATCATCGAGCACGCGACTGATAGGATACACCCTAAAGGTGCGGCCATACATATTTTTCATACTGCAAAAGTTGCACGAACGGGTACAGCCGCGTGATGTCTCCAGTGTCTCGATACTGGAACTCATCAAGTGATAGCCCCGGGTTAACCTGCGCTTGTCACGAATGGGTAATTTTAGAGTAGACAGATCAAGATTCTCACCACGAGGGTTATGAATAAATTTTCCATGGTTGTCCAGTCGATAGGAAAGTGATGGGATATCAAAAAGATTGTCACGCCCCTCAAGTCCGTTAACCAGACGACGACACACCTCCTCCCCTTCCCCTCGAACCATAAAATCAATCCATTCCGATTCAGAAGATTCAGCAATTTCCTCAGCCATCAATGTTGCATGGTAACCACCAATGACGATTTTCACTGTTGGTCGCAACTCTTTAATCAGATGGGCAATCCTGATACAGGTGTCATACTGCCAGGCCATGGCAGAGAGTCCCACCAGATCCGGTTTGATCCTGCCAACAACTTTGGTCAGATACTTTTTTACCGATCGACGTCTGCGGATAAGATCAATCAAGTACACATCATGTTCAGGGTCGATATTTCCGCCGATACTGGCAATGCCCAAATTTGGTATATGGACTGCAGCTTCATGAACAAGAACAGGAACCACATCCGGCATGGAAATCAAAAGGACTTTCACAATACCACCTCATCGCAACTGCTTCCGGTCTGAAAAATCTGTCTCACCTTTTTCTCAAGCCGGGAGACTGATACCACCCGTTGTTTTTGTTCCGAATCAAGCCTGATACAATCTAGAATCGACATACTGATATGACTATGCCCTCGGGTATTAAAAAAAAACTTTCCAGGAGTAAAAAGCTTATCTGTATTACAAAGCTTGAGGATATAGATAGGGCATCTGTACATACGGGCTATTTTGAACACCCCTTTATGAAAATCACCGGGAACACTGCCCGGGTTTCTTGTGCCTTCCGGAAAAACAAAGAGATTACCCCCATTTTTCAAGAAGTTGTCCATATTCTCCACTTGTTCAATCATTCGCTTGGCGTATACACCTTCGGTGGTAGCGGGTAGATACCCTGAGACCTTAATCAGCCAGCCGAAAACTGGAGCATGGAAAAACTTTGTCTTCACAATGGTTTTGTTCTGAGACAACAGGGAAATAAAAATTAACGGATCCAGATAAGAAATATGATTGCAGATAATAATCGCGCCATGAATATTCTTTATGTTTGGATCAAATATCCATTTATGGCGCGGTGCCAGAGTACGAAGCAGCCACAAGAACCCCTTGAAAAAGAAATGATTGAGATACTGAAAAGAGCGTTCTCTGTTAGCGGAAAAGAAATATGCTGCCACATAGAAATAAGAAAAAAAGAACAAAAACCCAAAAATAAAATAAATCCAGCAAAGCATGGTCACGACATAATCGATTATTCTGCCGCCAAAACCAGGAACCTGCGGGTTATGATCGTCCATCAGCAATCAGCAAACAGGTATTCACACCGCCAAAGGCAAAATTCTGGATGGCTGCAATTCTGGTTTCAACCTCGGTTACTTCCCGTACATGACGCAACATGGCACAACGTTCATCCACTGTTTCAAGGTTGAGGGTGGGAGCCAGAAAGCCATGCTCCATCATGTACAAACTTATAATAAGTTCAATAGCTCCACATGTTCCCATGGTGTGGCCCATATAACTTTTCAATCCTGCAACCCAGGGACGGTTGCCATACACCTTATCAATGGCCTGGGACTCAATCACATCTCCCATCTTTGTGGCTGTTGCATGGGCGCTGACGAAATCCACATCTTCGGGTTTAATCTCCGCATTGTCAAGGGCAAGGCGCAGGGTTGTCGTTATCCCATCCAGATTGGGAAGGATAAGATCGCCACCATTATTATTGCAGGAAAAACCAATTACCTCGCCAAGAATAGTGGCCCCCCGTGCTTTTGCATGTTCATACTCTTCAAGCAGCACAGCGGCACCACCCTCACCCACCACCAGACCATCGCGGTTTGTATCAAAAGGACGGGGGGTAGCCTCAGGTGTATCATTATAATCAACAGAACAGGCGAGCAGGTTATCAAAAACCGCTACCGTTGTGGTGTCATACTCATCAGCTCCACCGCAGATCATGGCATCCTGCATCCCGAATTTTACCATCTCATAGCCAAAACCAATGGACTGGCTTGACGTTGTGCATGCAGTGGAGGAGGCAACCACTCGGCCAGTGATGCCAAACATCCTGGTGATATTCACGGCTGTGGTGTGAACCATGGATTTCAGATAGTCAACAGCACCGATGGAAGAAAACTCCGACTTATCTTTACTAAAGAACGTTTTGTAGATATTACGCTGTATTGTGGGGCTGCCATGGGTGGAGCTAAAGGACACACCGAGCCTGCCGGATGTAATAAAGTCCTGATCCAAACCAGAGTCTGCCAATACATCTTTGGCCACCTGACAGGCGTAATAGGCCACAGGCCCCATGGTTTTGGTATGTTTTCGTGCAAAACCATAATCGATTGGATAATCCACTGTGCCAAACACTTTGGAATGGATACGTTCCGTGAGCAGGCCGTCATCACGAAGAGGTTTCACCCCGGATCGTCCCTGTCGCAGACTCTCTATGATATCACTTTTACCATAGCCAATGGGCGTGATGGCAGAACAGGCGGTGATGACGACTCGTCTCTTCATGTACTATTAACTGATCAGCCGTTGTGGGCGGCTTGAATGGTTTCGATATAATCGAGAATATCGTTGATGGTACGAATAGACATTGCCTCTTCTTTTTCTTTTCGCGATATCTGAAAGCCAAGCATCTCTTCAATTTTTGCCAGAAGCTCGATGGCATCAATGGAATCAAATCCATGATCATCGCGCAGGTTGTCGGTGAGTCCCGGATTCTCAAACTCAAACTCATCCACTAAAACAGCTACTATCTTTTCTTGTAGTTCATCTCTTGTCATGTTGTTAGGGCCTGAAAAAATTATATTCAAAATTCTTTGAGTATTGATAGTACACAGTTTTCAACCAAATTTAAAAGAAATTATCCACTTAGAGTTCATTCGAAATGGCGAGTCTCTGCGACAAAATACAATACACATGACGGAGATGCTCTAAAATATTACAAAGTTTCTCAAAAGATATCTTGCTCCATTGGTATTTCGTATTTTTTGATGATAAAATAATTTTAAATTTATGAACTATTGTCATCTTGAAAACAAACCGTATTAATTCATTTAAAATCAGTAAGTTTAAGTACGAAACACGGACAATGAAAAATTATAGCCACTCAACTGGGCAACGATCTCATCCCAATGATGACGAACGAGGCTCACACCAGTCAAAATTGATCAATAACGTACTATCTTTTGCCAAGCCATTTACCTGCGACGCAGGTGAAGAAATCATAATGCACGGCAATGATGCCCGATCTTTTTATTTTGTGAATAAGGGGACAGTTGAGGCTTCCTACACTGCCAAGGAAACAAAAATCACAGTGGCCATTATTGGTGCAGGATCCTTCTTTGGAGAAATCGGCTTCTTTGACCAAGGTTCCAGGGTGCGTGACATCAAGGCGCAGGAACAGTCTGAAATCACCATTTTCACTCAAGAAATAATGGATCAGTTCCAACGCACAGATCCCCTTCTTTTTTCTTCATTTATTATCTTTCTCACAGAAGGCATTTGTGAAAAATTCAGGAGAATTCTTGAAGAACGAGAGCCCTTGACCGCTTTTGCAGCTTCTCTTGCCAACCGACAGCGCGGGTATGAAGAGACAAAAGTATTACCGGATTCTCTCATCCAGTCCAAGCCCTGGCGGCAGATAAGCCAAAAAGTTGAAGGATTAAAATCACAGCTTTATGATCTCACCCACAGACTACAGGCAGTTGGCGAAGATGAAATCCCTGACAGTTACCTGCAACAAGGCTACAAAATTCTGAATTCCATGAATAGCTCTCTGACGGATTTCAATAATTCAATGCCAAAGCAGGAAGACAAAGACCACATGTGGGGATTTGTCTTCAAAGAAATCTTTCCCTATCTCATGCGAAGCCGTTTTGCTGAACGGGCATATTACAAACCAAAGGGCTATGCCGGCGATTTTTTAATGATGGAGCATATCTATCAGAACATTGCCATGGGTGATGGAAAAATCGGCAGACTTTTTGATAGCTGGGGTTTACAGCGCCCCGGCTCCGTGGCCATACGGGAACGCCGCGTGCTGATCAAAAATCAGCTGAAGATTCTGTCAAAACAACGGCTTGAAAAAAATAACCGTTTTGAAGTCATGAATCTGGCCTGTGGCCCATGCCGCGAGCTGTTTGATTTTCTTCAGGAATGTGAATATACGGAAAAGATCGATGCTCTTTGCGTAGACATTGACACAGAAGCATTGCAATTCTCCAACCAGCACGTCAACAATTTCTCCCACAAAGCCTCGGTGCGTTACATGACTGAGAATCTGATTAAATGGGGCCTGGGCAAGGTGAGTCATGATATAGGCACAAAAGATATGATCTACTCCGCCGGACTGTTCGACTACCTGGAACCACGTCTGTTTTGCAGGTTAGTTGACAGGTGTCATCAGCATCTTAAACCTGGAGGCTCGTTACTGATCGGGAATTTTACTCCTTATGACGATGTGCTTTTTATGGATCATTTGCTCCATTGGAAATTAATTTATCGAACCCGAGAGGAGTTGAGTGAATTATTCAGAAAGACCCGGTTTGGCAATGATGTGACAATTCTCTCTGAACCTGAACAGGTAAATCTTTTTGTTTTAGCCCGAAAAGATTGAGAGTGGAGCAATACAAAGTGGGCTCCATCTCAGTTAAAATGTACAACGAGGAAATACGAGAATTATTCATAAAGCGCTGCATACTTCTGCACCGGCTTGGTATCATTTTCTTCCCCCTCTTTTCCCTTTTGGATTTTCTAGTCACCCGAAGTAATTTTTTAACCTTTCTACTCTGGCGACTGCTCTTTTCCTCACTGCTTACTGTTAACTTGCTCTGGATAAAAAAAAAGCACAGCTATTCACATACGCTTTTACTTACCTTTATCGGATACTTGACAGGAGGCGCCATCATTTCTCTCATGTGCCGTGTGGGAGAACTAGGTACAATTTATTATGGTGGTATCATTCTGATGATGATTGGTGCTTCCGGACTTCTGCCAATTTCAGTAAAACAGGCAATTGTATCAGGATTAGCTCTTTATAGCGTCTACATTTCCATCATCCTTTCTGCAGGCATGGTCTCTCCGCTAACGCTGCAGACTCTTTTTAACAACAGTTTTTTCTTTTTATCTTTCATCATAGTCACGTCCGTACTTTGTCTTGAAAATAGTAAAGCCAGACTGCGCCAATTTCAGTTGCGAACAAATATCATATCGTTAGGTAACAAACTCTCACGGCGTACAGCAAATCTACAGTCCTCAATCGATACTCGAATGAGAGAAATTGAAGAGTCGAACATACGATATCGGTATCTTTATGACAAAATAAATGACTTTGTTGTCCTTATTAATCAGAAAGGTGAGATATTGTTAGCAAACAACTGCTTCAACCAAAAATTCAACTATGGTGATGAAACAAGTGACAAAACACCCTTTTTTAACACTGTCCATATTGATGATTTGCCTGTTGTGAAAAAAGAAATTATCACACGCCTTCACGATGTTCATTCCGTATCAGGTATAGAGTTCCGCCTGAGAATAAACAAACATGAAATCGTAGAAGTTGAATGCAATGCCAGGAGAATCCAAAGCAATTCAAACTTAAACGGTTATCAGCTGGTAATGCGTGATATCAGTGCCAGGAAGACGATGCAAAGGGAGCTTACGAAATCTCAAAATCAAATAGCTCAAGCTCGAATGGCCACAATTCTGGGCTTGGCCAGACTTGCTGAATATCGTGACGAAGATACTGGTGCCCATCTGGAACGTATGCGTGAGTACGCTCGTATTCTGGCAGAGGAACTCTCAACCTGGCCCGCCTATCAAAGCCATATTACCAAAACCTACATAGAAGATATTTACTATGCATCAATCCTTCATGACATAGGGAAAGTTGGTATACCGGATGCCATACTCTTTAAGCAGGGAAAGCTCACTGAAGAAGAATTTTCCATTATGAAAAAGCATTCCCTGTTTGGTGGTGAGGTTCTGGAAACAGTGGCTACGGAAAATGCGGAAAGATCATTTCTCACGCTGGGAAAAGAAATTGCTTATTTTCACCATGAAAAATGGGATGGAAGTGGCTATCCAAACGGATTACAAGCCGAAGCTATCCCTCTTTCCGCCACCATTGTCGCCTTGGCTGATGTGTACGACGCGTTAACGTCCAAGCGCTGTTATAAACCTCCTTTCAGTCATAACAAGGCAAGGGAGATTATTCTCCAGGGTAAGGGTAAACATTTTGCACCGGATATTGTCGATGCTTTTCTCAACAGAGAAAGTGATTTTATTCAAACCCGCACAGACATTCTCATTCAATCAAATAACACCTAAAGAGGCCTTCCACATGTCAGTAGAAACAATTGTTCCTGAAGATGAATTACTGCTTACTGCTATCCATTACGCCGCAACCATGAATTGTGAACAGGGCAGTAAAATCATTCTGCCCGGGGATACTTCTCAGGTCTTTTATTTCGTAGAAAAGGGAAGCATTGAAGTTTCCTATATGCAAGAAAAAACACGAATCACGGTTGCTTTGATCGGGGCCGGGAATTTCTTTGGGGAAATTGGTTTTTTCGACGGAGGCTCCAGGGTTCGGGATATTCAGGCAGTAGAAGACTCTTCCCTTCGGGTTTTCACACTTGAAGGCATGGATAATTTTCAGCAAAATGCCCCCCTTGCCTACAGTCGGTTTCTTGTTTTTCTTACCCAATCCATCTGTTCAAAATTTCGAAGAATTCTGGAAGAGAGGGAACCCCTCCAGGCCTATGCGGCATCACTTGCCACAGGAAAAGGAAGCTACACCGATTCGACCCTGCTACCGCAAGAATTTCTAAACAGCTCCACTTGGAAAACAGTAAGTAGCGCTGTAGACGGTTTCACGTCAAAACTGTACAACATCACCCATGAGTTGCAAACCAGGCCAACTGAAGAAATTGATGAGTCAATGCGTGAAAAGACATTTTCCGTACTGGACAGTTTTTATCAACAGACACTGTACCTGCAAGAACTTGACATTTCAGAAGAAGAAGCTGATTACACTTGGGGATATGCCTTTAAAGAGTTGTTTCCCTATTTTATGCGAAGCCGCTTTGCTGAAAGGATCTATTTTAAACCAAAGGGCTATGCCGGTGATTTTTTAATGATGGAAATGATCTACAAGAAAGAGCCGGAAGGAGATGGAAAAATCGGCAAACTAATTGATGAATGGTGTCTAAATTTTAATGGAGCCAAGGCAATCCTTGGCAGAAGGAAATTGTTGTGCAGCCAACTCCATGAAGTATGTAGCACAAAATTCATCAAAAATAAAAAAATCAATATCCTCAATCTAGCCTGTGGCCCAAACCGAGAGTTATTCGATTTTCTTTTAGAGTGTGACTACAGCGAAAAAATTGAAGCGCTCTGTGTCGACATTGATTCTGAGGCACTCCAGTACACTAACACCCACGTAAATGTATTTCCCCACAGTGCCTCCATCAGGCTCATGAGTGAAAATATAATAAAATGGGCCCTAGGTCGCTCCCAGCAAGGTATTGGAATGCAGGATATAATTTATTCTGCTGGATTAACTGATTATCTGGTCGATAAACTCTTTATCCGTTTTGCCCAGTGTTGCTATGACCACTTAAAACCAGGCGGGATTTTCATTGTGGGTAATTTTGCCCCTAATTCTGACCAGACCTTCATGGACAACATTCTTCATTGGAAATTGATATACAGAGATATTAAGAATTTACAACAGCTTATGCTAAAAACAGATTTCGGCAAGAATGTAGAGATATTATCCGAGCCACAAGGGATTAACCTTTTCGTAAAAGCCTATAAAACCGATACGCTTGAAAACCAAACGGCATAACAGGTCTTAAATGGAAGCATTCATAAACCCTCAGCATTCGCAACAGTATCTGGCTGAAAGAAAAACGTTCTTGCATCAAAGAATAAGCATAGTCGTACTTCTTGGCGCACCGCTCTTTCTTTTATTTTCTCTCCTTGATTTCGTTGTAGCCAGAGAGTATTTCTTTCTTTTTTTTATCTATCGGATTCTTTGTGCAATGACTCTTGTTGCTATCTCTTTTTATAACAGCAAAAGCAAGTTAGCCCGTGAACATCCTTTTGTTTCAGCTTTTTTGGCATATGGCATTTCATCTTTGACTATTTCAGCCATGGTTGTCAAACTTGGAGGGTATGAGACAGGATATTATATGGGAATGATGCTGGTCCTGGTGATTGGCTCTACAATTTTTCCATTAACCGTTAAGCAGTATCTGGCTTGCGCCGCTTTTACCTGTTTTCTCTATATAGTACCGGTAGTTCTCTTTTGTGCGCCCCCCCTTTTTTCCAAAAATATATTTATCAATAATAGCTTCTTTTTACTTTGTGCTATTATCATAATCCTTTATCTCTGCTACGAAAATAACAGAAGCCAGGCCCTGGAATTTAATATGCGCATGGAGAAAAATAACTACGTTGAAAAACTATCGTCTCTTGCGGATAATCTGGAAAATGAGGTTCAAAAAAGAACCATAGAGCTTGAAAGCTCCGATCACAGGTTCAGGCAGCTCTATGAAAACATTAATGATGATATCCTGCTGCTGGATCAGCAGGGAGCCATACTACGTACCAACAATCGTTTTGTCAGGCGGATGAAACTGGATGACAGGCAGATCAAAACCATTGCCTTCCTCTCTTTTGTGCACCCTGATGACAGGCGCCATGTTGATAAGGCTCTATTCGCCCCTTTTTCCCGGGGAGAAGATGCAACAGAAGTTGGTTTTCGCCTGCAGTTACCTGAAAAGAAGATCATGTATGTTGAGTGCAATGCCTCGATCATAAAAAAAGGACAGCGTGTTATTGGAAGCCAGCTTCTGCTTCGTGACACCAGTGAAAGAATAAGTTTGGAAAAGGAGCTGGCAGCTTCTTTTCAAACAGAACAAAATGCCCGGGAATCCATTATCCTTGCACTGGCCAATCTGGCAGAATACCGGGGAATGGAAACAGGAACAAATCTGGAGAAAATTCGAGAATACTCACGTATACTGGCAAAAGAACTGACTCGGCTGGAACAATACAAGGACTATATCACCGAAGAATATATTGAAGCCCTATACCATTCATCCATCCTTCATGATATAGGAAAAGTCGGAATTCCAGACTCTGTTCTTCAAAAAGTCGATACACTTACAGCAAGGGAACGTGATATTATTCAAAATCATGTGATCTTTGGCGGAAAGACACTCAAATCAATTGAAGCACAAACAACGGGACAAACATTTCTGGTCATGGGGAAATACATTGCCTTTTTTCATCACGAACGCTGGGACGGCAAGGGCTACCCTCAAGGATTAAAAGGCGAGGGAATTCCACTCTCAGCACGCATTGTCTCCCTTGTGGATGCCTATGACGCCATGACATCCCCACGTGTTTATCGAAAAGCCTATTCGCATCTGGAAACTTTAAAAATCATTCTGAGTGAAAGAGGGAAACAATTTGATCCTGATGTAGTGGATGCCTTTCTGACAAAAGAGAAAGACTTTCAAGACATTGGAAAATCGGACACTATTCCATCCTGAAACAATTTTGTGGGAGCAATTTTTTTCAGAGTTTCATAGATCACTTACAGAATAAATCGATCAAAATGATACCACTCCAGAGGGTGCGCACGAAGCTGTGTCTCAAGTAGATCGGCATATTGCTGTGCGGCAGCCTGTATTACCTGTTTTCGATCTTTTCTCTGCACAGTGTTAATATATATGGGATCAGAAAAGCTGAACCGATAGCTGTTTTTTCCTGTACGATAGCTGAAAAAACAGAATATTGGCGCACCGGAAACCAGTGCAAAGACATAAGGTGCTTCCGGAATATTTGCCTTGCCGCCTAGAAAATCAACCTGCAGGTTACGTTGATCCCCGCGCCAGAGAATATCGCCGGTCATGGAAACCAGCCCGCCATCCTGTAAAAAACGTATGCCCTCAACTGCGTCAAAGGGTGAGCCACCATCCCGCTCCACACCTATTATTTTCACTCCGGAATCCTGGAGACGCTCTTTCTGAACCCCCTCCACCCCTTCCTTTTCCTTGGTGCCCATATATAAAAGGAGCTTCAGTTTATCTTCCTGC
Organism: Desulfocapsa sp.; assembly: GCA_029932055.1. Taxonomy (GTDB): domain Bacteria; phylum Desulfobacterota; class Desulfobulbia; order Desulfobulbales; family Desulfocapsaceae; genus Desulfocapsa. The sequence goes on along the minus strand of JAOZQU010000005.1, from coordinate 15,639 downwards.
TGTTGAAGAATAGCAGCGGCAATCTCCCAATTTCCAAGATGGGACATGAGTAAGATCGCACCTTTTTTATCTACTACTGCTTCCATTTTCTCCCAACCTTCTGACTGAAAAACTGTTTTCTTTCCATGGTTGTCCAGAAAACGATCATAATGGATGGTGGTGAAGTTTTGATACTGGAGAAACGTGCATAAGCTGTGATAGAAACGATTTTTTTCCGGATAAAGGAGGCCGTAAAAACGACGGCTCTCCCGAACGTTTTTGGAAAAAAGAAAATACCCTGCAGCAATACTTTTTGATACAACAGCAAAAAACCAGGATCCCAACATCCTGGTCATTGCCTCAAGAAGGGTATACCAGATGCCTTTCATTTTCATTTCCACAGTGTAAAAATGCGCTGAAAAATCAGCCTGCTGAATGTAGCGGAATTTCTCAAAAAATCTTTCCAGGGATGGAAATGCGAAATACGCTCCGCACCTTTCTGATACACCACCTGCACAGGAACCTCAAGGATCGGGATGGATTGCTGGTGTGCCTTGACCAGTATTTCCACTTCAAACTGAAAACGTCTGGCCTGCACAGCAAGATCAAGTGCTTCGGGCAGAGGATAGAGCCTGAACCCGGACTGTGAATCGCTGATGAATGGCCCGCCTGATACCCATACCCAGAAGTTGGAAAATTTCCGTCCGAATTTTGAAGTCCAGGGCACATGATCGCCATCCATTCCCTGACGTTTACCTATAACAATGGGACGATTAGTATCTGTTACGACTTCCAGAAGGTTTTCCACATCCTCAGGTTTATGCTGACCATCGGCATCAAGGGTGATCGCCCAATCACAGGACTGTTGTGCTGCTTCAAATCCTGTTCGGAGCGCTGCTCCCTTTCCCAGATTTTGCTGATGCGTCAGCACTGTGATGTTCTTCATGGAACTGAGCATTGCAGCAGTACTGTCTGTGGAGCCATCGTCCACCACAAAAACAGGATAATCCAGTGCAGAAGCCTTCAACACCACGTCACTGATGCGTGTGCCGTGATTATAAACAGGAATGACAATTGCCACTTTGCTGCGATTAATCATGCCGACCCCTTTTGAAAAGCAAAAGCAATACTCCAGGTTCCAGGTCCCATATGTACGCCGGAGGTGAGAGAAAGAGGCACGAGTAGAATCTCAGCCTCGGGCACCTGCCCGTGGATCAGTGGCTCTACTGTATCGCTAAGCCATTCCTTATTGTCGGAATACTGAA
>JAOZQU010000005.1:0-14385 GCA_029932055.1 Desulfocapsa sp. | reverse complement strand
TGAAGCAGCACAAACAAACCGAAATCTCCTTGTCCACAGGCTTTGAGTTTAGCAAGAGCAAACTCCAGCTGTGCATCCCGGTTTCTTACCACACCTACCTTGCGCACTCCTTCAAAACCAGGGCTGATCACAGGTTTCATATGCAAAAGATCTGCAAAAAATCCTTTTGTTCTGGAAACACGACCACCAGCCACCAGATACTTCAATTCATGGATAAAGACATACTCTTCTACCTGGCTGGTAAGTTCTCTGGCATACAAAATCACGGCTTCAACACTTGCCCCCCGCTCTGCCAGGCGTGCTGTGAGGAGTGCAATGACTGCCAAACGTCCGGAAGCAGCACCGGTATCAATTACCTCCATTTGACCCTCTGGATCATTTTCTTTTTTCCAGGCCATAACCGTTGCAAAATTACCGGTAAACGCAGAACCAGTACTAAGATATAAAATTCTCTCATATTGATTACAGGCTGCCTGATAATGAAGATGCCGCTCATGACTGGACGCCTGAGCCGTGGTCACCCGTGTTCCCTGTTTCATCAGAGAATAGAGTTGTTCGGAAGAAAACAGACTTTCCGGCCTTGCCTGATCAGCAACCAGGATATAGCTATCCAGCAGAATGATCCCGTGATTTCCGGCAAGAGTTAAAGGAATCGAACCGGCAGCATCACTCATGATCCGGATACTATTCTTGCGGAAATTTTCATTCTCTCCCACCCGAATCATTGGATCCATGGCCTCATCCGACCACGTCACAACGTCCCCTAGAGAAGAGAGGTCTTTACGTAACTGTTTCGGATTTCGGGTATGAATATGCAGTTTTACCCCAGAATTATCCTCCATAATCACTGCACTATCGCCAAAACTTGATATTTTTCCGGAAAGATCGGACTGTAGCCCATCCGTTGCCAGAACCGCCTCCACACAATACTCGCCTGTGGTCTGTGGTTGAAAAGAAGCTTTGATATGCAATTTTTCAGCAAACAATTCCATCACTGGACTAAGACCTGCTTTTTTTTCGATAAGATCCTGAAAAAAGGCGTCAAAAAAAATAAACATACCCAAAGCACCGGAATCTACAACTCCCGCTTCAGTAAGCTCCGGCAACTGTTGTGTTGTTGCAAGTACTGCATTCTGCAACTGTTTTCGAATCCTGGATACACCAAGATCACTTGTGCTGCCCTCATCAAGTATTAAACAAAGTGCATCAAAGACCCCAAGCATGGTTCCAGAACAGGGATCAGCTATGGATTTCCAGGCCAGATCCCGACCGGCACGCGCCTGCCTGGCCAGTCCTTTCCCGTCAGGATTCAAAAATTCCGAAAAAAATGCCACTGCAATATTCCCTGAGTTACCACGTCCACTGGCAGTTAACCGGGTCACAGCAGTCGCCATGTCGGATTCACATTGACGCAATGGTGCAAGACTGATTCGCAGATTAGTCCCTGTGTCACCATCAGCCACAGGGAAGACATTGATACGATCAAGTAAATCCGCCCATGCTGTCAGGTTTTCATAGCCTGAGATACAGGCTGAACAATGAGAATTCATACAAATTTAATAGGAGTAGATTTCTTTTACTATACAATCAAACAAAATAACCGGAGTCCGTATCAGTTACGGTACTCCGGTTATTATAGCAACTAAAAAAAAGCTGCCGGATTCATTCAGATTCAAACGCAATTACGCATAAACACAAAAAATATTTTTACTATTTTCAGTTTCATGCGTTTCTCCTTTTATTAAGAATATCGCAAACAGATACTCATAATTACTATAAAATTAGTTTGGGGAGAATCAAGTGTTTTATTCATAGTATCTGAAGTGTTTAATTCAAATGAGCTGAACTGGCAAAGATGTACAGTGCAGTCAGAACCACAGACTAGCCATTATTTCCGTGCCTTGTGCGACATCCTCATCTATGCTACCATTCTGACAAAGAACAGTTGTTAAAATAGAAATACATTCCAATAAACAACATGACAAATCACACTACTCTTTCTCTTCACACATTTATTCGTTCCACCTGCTGTACCACAAGTTTTGCAATAGTGATCTTCTGTTACTCAATCACAGCCTTTTGCATGCCTGCTACTGCAGGTAAGTCAAAGAACAATACTCCATCTGTTAAAACAGTCACAAAGGATGCAACAACGCCCCAGGCAGAGGATCGCAACCTATCCGATCTCATACCAAAATCCACGGACTTATCGAAAAAACTGCTAGAAATGCAGGCACAACTGTCTTCCATGCAGGACACCAGTAAAATTATGGACCGTTTGCTGGAATTATCACAGAAAAAAAACCAGTTGCAGGAACAGCTTCATACCCTGCTTATGAACCCCCAGGGAAACGTCCAGCAACTTACCAGCCTGCAAAATATGCTGCAGGAAATCAGCCATAAGGCATCAGCAACCACTGATGAACTGGATCAATCCATCGCAGCGCTGGACATCTGGATCGATTTCTGGAGCGACGAAAATGAAGACCTGGCCCATTGGGAACAAGGGCTGGGAGCAAGCAGTTCACTGCCGGCAATACAGAAAGTTTTTAGCCAGTTGCAGAACACTATCGACCAATCTCAGGATGTTATTAACAGCGAACTACTTCCATTGCTGGAAATACAACAAAAAGCAGGAAGCATACAGATATCAATACATACCTTGTACTTGCGCATGCAAAAATTGTTTGAGAACAGATTCCAACAGGGAATATACAAGCATGCACCTTTTTTATTATCTGCTGATTTTGTCGACCAATTCGACAGGGAACTCCTGAAAGAATCATTTGATGGCATTCTGCTGGCATTTCGGCCGGATGTTAGTTTCCTTAAAAAAGAAAAACTAAAAATTTCTGTTGCTGTAATTCTGTTTATTGCTCTCTTTTCCAGTTTCTATTCAAGCCGTAGCTATTTAACATCTTCAACCCGCTGGAAATTTATCCACCAACGCCCGTTCTCTGTTGCTTTTTATATCAGCCTGGCTTTTTTCTTCATCATCAGCGGTAAACTACCATCTTTCTGGCTTGCTGTTACCAGAGCATTAGTCCTTCTCAGTGCAATCCGAATAAGCAGAGCTATCATTACAAACACGTTACAAAAAAAGTTTATTACCAGGCTTGCACTCCTGTTGCTGGCCACTGATTTGCTGGTATTAATCAACCTGCCAATGCCTATGGTACGTCTGTATATCTTCGCCATTGCTCTTTCTCTAATCATCTTCTCTATATTGCACCAAATAAAGAGTAAAGGATCCCAAAAGCCCCCCGTATGGCTACTCTGGACTCAGCGCCTTGGAACTCTTGCTCTCATTACCATTCTCTTTGCCGAAATCAACGGTCAAGCGGAACTTGCTTATTTTGTTTTTGTTGCTTCTTTAAAAACTCTCTTTGCCGGTCTTTTTGTCTGGATTCTCTATCTGATTATTCTTGTACTACTGGAGCTCGCTCTTCACTATGCTCCCCTTCCTCTATTGCAGAAAAATACCAGACCCATCATATCGATGGTGCAACCCTTGTTGTTTGTCGGTGCCCTGTTACTTCTGACAGGTAGTTGCCTGGTGGATTGGCGACTCTTCCCAACCTCCTCTGCTGCCATAAACTATATCAGTCAACTGGGTATATCATTAGGAAAAGACAAAATTTCACTTGGCCTGCTCATGGCAGCTCTCTTTCTTATATATGCTGCCTATTGTCTTTCAAAGATCACACAGTCAATCCTGCTTCAATCTATTCTTCCACGTAAAAATGTAGACAGGGGAGTGCAGCTTTCCATCACTAGACTTCTGCATTATGCCATCATGCTGATCGGTTTTCTAATGGCTCTGCAGGCACTGGGATTCAGCCTGACAAACCTGACGATTCTTGGTGGTGCACTTGGCGTGGGGATTGGTTTTGGTCTGCAGGCTATTATTAACAACTTTGCCAGCGGATTAATCCTCCTCTTTGAAAGACCTATCAAAGTGGGAGATACCATCCAAATTGGCGAAGAACTGGCCGAAGTGAAGGAACTCGGGCTACGCGCAACTATTGTGCAGACATTTGATAACGCAGAAATTGTGGTGCCTAATTCTGATTTAATCACCAGCCAGGTGACAAACTGGACCCTTAAAGGAAGACGAGTCAGGGTAAAAGTACCGGTGGGTGTTGCCTATGGATCTGATGTTGAAAAGGTGCTGCAAATTCTTCTCAATTGTGCTGCAGAACGTCCGGAAATCCTTGACACACCCAAACCCAACGCGCTGTTTCTTGCCTTTGGTGCCAGCTCGCTGGATTTTGAACTGCGTGTCTTTATCCCTGAGTTCACAGATCGACGTCAGGTACACAGTGAACTGAACCTGGATATAAACAGAGAGTTTGCCGATGCAGGCATTGAGATCCCCTTCCCACAGAGTGATCTGCATTTACGCAGTGTTGATCCGGAAACAGCAAAAATATTTTCCGGCAAAGAAGGTTGGTCATCAACTTGACAAGAGAGTGTGAATCGCCTCTCTGTCATATTTTCCATTTTGGGTAACTGGAATATGCTCTACCTTTCTAATGAGTTTTGGCATGGCAGCAGATTCCAAAGTACCCGCAAGATGTTTTTTTATCTGCTTCAGATCAATCTCGTCTCCACGGACAAGGGCAGCAATTCGATTTCCGCGGCCGGTTTCATCGGCAAGCGTTACAACCACACATTCTTTCACCCCAGCCAGGCTCTGCAGTAAATCCCGAACTTCATCAAGATCGACCCGTTCACCGCCCACCTTTGTGATAGCGTCTGCTCTGCCGTGTAAGGAGAACTCCTTTGTTCCACGACTCTGAACGCGGTCACCGGAAAGAAAAAACCCGTCCCCGTTCCTGGAAAGATCGGGAGAAAGAAAGGGAGAACGTACATACAGTCTCTCGTCTTTTATCTGCCACTTCACCGGCTCCAGGGGAGAAAAAAATTCCTGCCCGACAGATCGATCACGGGTGGCAAGGCCCCCGGTTTCCGTGGAACCGTACACCTCGACTACTCCCACCTTATTATTTTGACAAAAATCCTCATTGTCTTCTTTTTCCAGCATTCCGGCAGAAGAAAAGGCCAGACGTAAAGAAGGTGCGATTGTTCGACCACGCAAAGCACGATAATGAGCAGGAACACTTGCCAGAACAGTGGCCGATTCTCGTTGCGCAAGATCAACAATTTCTGCAGGAAAAGAAGGCGTTTCGGCAAGTACCCGGGCAGAGGCCACAAGGGGAATCAGCACAGAAAAGAGAAGCCCGTAAATATGGTAAGGAGTCACAGTCGCTGCAATTATATCATTCCTGCTGATCTGATAACGGGCAGCCATAAACCGGGCTTCAGCGATAATATTCCCTGCAGTTTTGAACCAGACTTTGGGTGCCCCTGTGGAGCCCCCTGTGAACAGCAGAAGCCACTCAGTATCTGCTGATATTTTCCTAAAGGGAAGTGCTGCACTTTCGTCTGCGGCATCAAAAGAAAGAAGATGCGTATCTTCCGGGAGATTTTTCTTATATCCTGTATCAACAATTGCAGCTTTAAACCCTGTAGTTTCCTGCATCTGCTGCAGGGCTCCCTTTGAAAAACTATGGGGTAATGCCAGTACTCTTCCACTTGCTAGAGCTGCCAGTAGAGCTGCTGCTATGGTACTTCGTTCCTCTGCTGCAAGACAGATCGGAAGTGTCTTATTATCCAGTTCTTTAAAAACTGTATAACACACTGAGGCCATTGCATAAACATCTGCAAAAGTTACCTTGTTACAGAGAAAATCCTGTTGTGGATTTGCAGGACCCAACAAAAGTTCCTGCAAAAATGATTCAACATTTTTCTGACTGCAACAACTCTTCATCTCACGCCAGATCCCGACCAAAGGCCTGAGCAGCCAGGTCTCTATTGCGGGGCCTGAAAGTTCCTTCCTCCATTTCCTTGGACACAACCTGTTTGAAAAGTTTAAACATTTTCATTTCCTGGGGTTCATCGCGATAAAAACTGTTCCAGGCAAGATCAAGTAATTCCTGCAAACGCTCAGGGCTCATCTGTTTTGGCTGAAACACCACCTGATCAGCAGAATAATCATTCCAGTCTTTTGTAAGAATTCGCCCCTGCTCCTCAAGCTCCCTGTATGCCTTGGTATGGGGGAAAGGTGTCAGCACAGTGAATTCCGCCAGATCAAGCTCAATATCAAGAAGAAAATCTATCAGTTCTTTAATATAGTCTTCACTGTGACTGTCAAGCCCAAGGAGAATGGTTCCTTCAACCCCGATGCCATGATCATGATAGCGCTTAATTCGCTCACGAATATAATCTGAAGTGTCAAAAACCGCCTGATATACGTACCAGGCTCCGGCACGTGCAGCCAGATCAAGAATTTCCGGTTTATCCTCAATGGGATGGGAACACCACTTCTTTTTCAAAGGGATCATTTCCCGAAACAGATCTTTCTCCCACTGGCTGTCCTGAGCAAGGGAGTTGTCCACAATAAACATACGATTATTGTCAATCCCTGCCATTTCAGCTACTGCCTGATCAATGGGTCGGGGCCTGAAATCCCGTCCACCCAGATAAGAAACCGCACAGGGGTAGCAGTTAAAACGGCAACCTCTGGAAGCATGCACCAGATCAACCATCTGCACGCCTTTATAGTTATAGAGTTCCCTGTTCAAAATATCTCTGCGTGCAGACCCAACCAGTGCAATATCCGGCCTGTTATCCATGTAATCATAACAGGGTTGCAGCTCACCCTTTCTGAAATCGGCAAGCACCAGCTCCATACGACTCTCGGCTTCACCCAGAAAAACAGCATCAGCATGTTTCATGGTCTCTTCGGCATGGAGCATGGTGGCAATTCCACCAAAAATCACCGTCACCCCTTTTTTCCGGAATCTATCAGCAATTTCCCAGCCCCGTTTGACCTGCACGGTAAGCATCATGGAAATGCCGACCATATCAACCTGCTCATCAAAATCAATCTCTTCCAGATTCTCGTCAACAAATTCGACATCTACATAATCCGGTAAGGCGGCGGCAAAAACAACAGGCCCATGGGGCGGTAAATGGAATTCCGTCTGCCGAAACAGTTTGGCCCATTTGGGATAAATCAATTTGAATTTCATTTTTATCTATTTATCTATTTTTTCGGCACTTATCAGTGTCATATGCAAGGTGTAGCCTTGTAAACCATGGGCTTTAAGCTCCAATGCTTCAGGTATCATTTCGCCATCAACAGGGATACGGGAACCAACAATAATAGATCTGCTCTTTTTATGCCCCATATCATAAACATTAATTCCACGACTCCCATCAACATTTAGTATTATATCAGTTATTTGATCATTGTCTTCTAAATACCTGCAAACAGGTGTGCCATCAGCCAGTTTTCCAGTGCGTGGATGTTTATCAGTTGGAACATAAAAAATGGCCTGCACATCACGCATCAGGCCGGAAGCAAACTCGGTCGTATCAAATGGCGGCAGGGCTCTGCTCACTTCCAACTGCTTTTCCCGGCTCAGCACTGCCTCAAAAAGGACAAATCCTTCCACACCCATAAGCCCGGTTTTCAAAATGTCTCCCTCAAGCACAGTCACTCCGATTACAGTGGCACCATGCCCATTCGCCATTTGGAAGACAATAGAATGGACGAACTGATACTGTCCCTTAACAAAAGTATGTTCACAACTTTTCTGAATCTGTCTGCCCCCAATATCTGCAGAATTAACATCGTTCAACTCCGGTAATCCGGTGATCTGTTTTGTTGAACAGGACGACAGCAGAAAGAATACCATTGCCCACCGGAAAACTTTCATGGTTCCGTAAATAATCGCGCCGGAATGTTCTCATTCAAGATGCCTGCTGAGAAAACCATCCTGGTCAGGGAGTCGCCCCCTTCATACAAAGTCACGGATTCCATGAGTCCGGTTCTGTCAAGCAGCTTCAATTCAATACTACTGATTATATTTGCTAGTGCTGCTTCTCTGGGAGTGAGGATGATGAGGTTGTTGTCTTTGACATGAGCCTTAAAAGTCGGTGTATCCGTGATTTCTCCATCCAGCCAGCCTGTAATTTCCTGAAGGACAATGTGCATGGAATCCACCCCCATTCCCTGTTCTTCCACAAACCTGTCTCCATGTTGAACAAATTTACAAATACCACCGTTATACATGAGCAAAACTGTGTGAACAGGAGAAAAATATTCCCACCTGAGAGAATCGGGAGCCTGAAAAAGGAAACGTCCCTTTGAAAAAAGAGGCCGGGCAAGAATGGGCAACTGTTTTTCCTGAGTAAAATCTGCCTGCACAGACTCCACACGCAGAGGCGGTTGTTCAGGAATGTCCTTTGCCTGCACCAGACTCACACAGATCAAAAGAGAGAAAACGATACTGGCCCAACGAATCATCAACACATCCCACCATTAACCGATAGAACCTGTCCTGTCATATAGGAAGCATCAGAAGAACAGAGAAACGCCACAACTTTAGCAACCTCCTCGGGCCTACCGATACGTGCCATGGGAATCATGGTTTTTATATGCTCTTTTGGGGCATCTGCAATCATATCAGTTTCAATAAGTCCCGGTGCCACCACATTGACCCGAATGCCAAGCCTTGCAACTTCAGAAGCCACAACCCTGCTGGCAGCATTTAATCCTGCCTTGGCTGCGGAATAATTTGCCTGTCCGCGATTAGGCATGAGTGCGGAAGCTGAAGAAAGCGAAACAACAGAACCACTTCTGGCGCGGACCATATGCTCAATCACAGGCCTGGTCATGTTGTAAAAACCATTCAAACTTGTATCAATAACAGATTGCCAGTTCTCAGCTTCCATCATCATGAATAAGCCGTCATGAATAATTCCGGCATTATTAATAAGCGCGTCAATCCTGCCCAATCGCTCAGCAATATCAACAACTACTTCTTCTGTCTTTTCACCATCCCGCACATCAAAACCATAAATCTCACCGCTGCTGCCAGCCTCTTTTACCATGGATAAGGTCTGTTCAGCTCCAGCCTGATCCGACAAGTAATTAAGTACTGTATAATATCCGGCAGAGGCCAGCTCCACAGCAATGGCTCTACCAATTCCCTTTGCCGCGCCAGTTATAATGGCAACCTGTCGGTTCTTTTCTTCTTTCATATTTTATATACTCATACTTGATACAATTGCAGGGTAATTTCTCCTATCAAAATGTCATCCATATGTACAACACAGGAAACTTCCCGCAGATTTTCATAATTATGAATGTTCTCCGAACGGGTTACAACCGTACTCCCAAAAGGAAGACAAGTAACATAGAACTGTGCCCGCTTAATTCCCACCAGCCAGCCCATGGAATTTGAATCAATTCCTTGAGTCCTGATACGATCCAAACCATTGCAAACTCCTGCGGTCTGGGCTGCAAGCTCTACCATAATCAGCGGCTGTACTCCGGTTTCATCAGCTAAGGGAAAGGAAGCACTTATTACCGATGTAGTCAGGGCATGGGTGTCATCTGCTTCGAGGACATCTCCTATCAACACCATGTCACCACGATGCGGGAGTATATCCTCCAAAGTGAGGTCGGAAAGTTTTATTGTCATATCGACAGGCAACATACCATGCATGGAAATGAACGTCAAAAACCAAGGAAGGAAAAAAATAAGAAAACGGGATGACTAAAAAATAATAGCAAGAAGCTCTTCTTTTAGATATACTTCCACCAGATAAAAAAATCGCTCGAAACAAGATGATTTTATACAAAAAAACTAAAGATGAATATGAATCAATTAACAGAAAAGCTAAAAATACAACTGATTGAGATCCTCAACCTGACGGATGTCACCCCAGAAGACTTTGACGAAAATGCACAGCTGGTTGGAGGTGATCTAGGTATCGATTCCATTGACGTCCTGGAAATCGTAGTCATGGTTGAAAAGGAATACGGTGTTGTAATCAACAATAAAGAAATCGCGGAAAAAGTTTTCACCTCACTTGCGACACTTGCCGATTTTATACGTAAAACATCCCCCACGTTATCTTCTTGAGCAGTACGATAAAAAACATTTATATTGCCGGCATTGGTGTTATCAGCCCCTTGGGCTGTGGACTTGAGGCAACTGAGCAGGCATTGAAAAAAAATGTATCTGCCATTGGATCCCTGACTGCCTTTGCTGTTCAACAACCACCCTCTCTTCCCGTTGGTCAGGTTCAGGATTGCCCGGATGGTTTTTCCCCTCTGCCCCGCACCCATAATCTGGCAGTCATTGCAGCTAAACAGGCTTTGGAAAATAGTGCCCTTATCCCTGATGTTGTAATTCTAGGTACCACCACCGGCGGCATACTCACTACTGAGAATCTACTGGCAGAAAATGTACAGGAAACTGGAAAATATCGTTATCACGGATTGACCACAGTTGCAGAAGAAGTTGCAAAAGCAGTGCATTGTACAGGGCCGGCTCTTACAGTCTCTACTGCTTGTTCTTCAGGCACTGTAGCCATCAGCATGGCCGTCAAAATGCTCCAATCCGGCAAGGCTGAATGGGTGCTTGCCGGAGGTGTTGATTCGCTCTGCAGGCTGACTTATTTTGGGTTCAACTCTCTACAACTTGTTGACCCGGAAGGCAGCAAACCCATGGATGCTAATCGGCAGGGTATGTCAGTTGCTGAAGGAGCAGCAATTCTGTTACTGACAACAACTAAACAAAAAAATTCACCGGTGCAGATTCTTGGCTGTGGCCTTTCATGTGATGCCTATCATCCGGCATCTCCCCACCCTGATGGAAAAGGCGCAGCAACTGCCATGAAAACCGCCATACAGAATAGTGGGATTGCAGTAAAAGATGTCGACTATATCAACCTCCATGGAACTGGTACTCCAGACAATGATCTTGCTGAAGCAAAGGCTGTGCATACTGTTTTTCCCACACCACCTCCGCTCTCCTCTATTAAAGGTGCCACGGGCCACGGGCTTGCCGCATCAGGTGCAATTGAAGCGGCCATTGCGACAATCTGTTTAAACAAAAACTTTCTCCCGGCAAATACTGGCTTTAAGATTCCCGACCCGAATTGTGATCTCATTCCAGTTCTGCAACCGGATCCCCGGCAGATATCAGTAGTACTCTCCAACTCTTTTGGCTTTGGTGGCAACAATGCCTGCCTTGTGATTGGCAAAGCTGAAAAACATTCAGCCGCTATACCAACAGACAAAAGCGCAACAGGCAAGAGCGTACCCCTTACTATTCTTGGCAAGGCGTGTATCACAGGAGCCGGACACACAAAAGAAAGTATGGACAAATTCGTAAAACTGGAAGCATTAGCCGGTGTCCTTGATCAAAAAATTGTTTCCCAACAACTGCCTGTCAGAAAGATACGAAGATTGAAGCGTTTTTCCAGAATAGCATTGGCTCTGGCGGCTGCCGCCAAAGAAGATTCTGGTCTGGAACAGGCACCTGACTCCGTGTTTCTGGGCAGCGCCTGGGGCGCACTTTCCGAGACCTACAATTTCCTCGACAAATTACAGAGCAGCAAAGAGAAATTCCCCAGCCCCATTGATTTTGTAGGATCAGTACACAACAGTGCTGCCGGACAAATTGCGATCATGTACCGGGCAACAGGAGCCAATGTCACCAGTAGCGGCGGCAACTATTCCTTTGAGCAGGCTCTGCTTGCTGCAGACTCATTTCTTGACGACACATCGTCATCGGCCTTTGTTCTGGCAGCCGACGAAGCCCATGAACAGTTCTCCCGTCTTTTTGATCCATCACTTACAGAGACTACTCCCCTTGCTGATGGAGGTGGGAGTTTTTATCTTTGCCGTAAGGCCATACCAGGGAAAATTTCCGTAAAACTTAAATTTTATCAAAAACAGACTGAAAACATTGTTGAGACGCTGATTGCTGCTTTGGACAAAAATGCGTTACGAAATGACTGCGCAATGATACTTGCCGGCATTCCTGCTGCTGACGCAAACAACGGAGAAAAACAGCTGGACAGTTTTATGCAGAAAACAGGTCTTGATGTCCCTGTCATCCATTACCGGAAGTTCACAGGGGAGTTTGCCTCTGCGTCTTCTGTTGCGGCAGTCATGGCAACACACCTTTTAGAAGAAGGCATTGTGAAACACGACAAAAAAGTTCTGATTGTAGGATTTGGGATAAACGTAACTGCCATGGAATTCAGCAGGCAGTAATATGCTCTTAGGGCGCATTCAATAATAACTTCGTATTATGAGGCGCAATATAAACATTTAGAAAAACGCTATGTGATTATTTAATCCTCAACGTAGCTCTGCTACGCCTGCGGTTAAATAATCACAGACCGTTTCTCTAAATATTCATCTTACACCTCATAATTACGAACTTATTTTTGAATGAGCCCTTACTTCAAACTTGCAAGGTCAAAAAGTCATCAAGTAACTCTCCGATATCTCTGGCTAGAACAGCAGCTTCTGCACGGTCATAATGCACAACTCTCTGAGCATATTTATGACAATACCGACAATCCTCGCAGTAGGTTTCAACACATCGAATTTTCTGAAAACCTTCCAGGAAATCGTTTAATTCATTATTATCGATTGTGATATCAAACGTCAGGAGCCGACGGCGCAGTTTAAGCATGCGAAGCATTAAATGCCGTTCTTCTGTTTCATAATGCCGCATGCGCTCACGAACCTGATCTTCGATATCATCATGAAAACCAGCTGGATCACCGAGCATTTCCAGCGAAATAATATCCAGAAGATTTCCATCATAACAACGATCAGCATATGCCCTGGTCGCTCGTAACAACCACGCTGTTGAACGTGAGCGGTCAATAATTTTGAATTCATCATACCCCATAGCCTCGTACACATGAAGATCTTCAGGGCGAATCCAACGACTCATCAGAAAAAGTTCCGGGTTCAACAGACGTCTACGGGTACACTTCCAGAGATACAAATCAAGAAACGTATTTACTTTCTGCACACCTTGCTGAATCTGAGAGGCATGCCCCACACTGTTGGCATGTTCTGCAAGGTAATGACAATTATAGATACACGAAACATTGACAAATAACTGCATCCCACATGAAAGCCCGGAACGAATTTTAGGCAGCATGGTAAAATCACGATTAAAATCACTGTATGGAATAATAAGTGGATCAACACCAAGTGATTCCTGATATTTTAAACGAGTGAGATTAGTAGGCCAGCTTAATACGCTCCCTCGAATAGCCAGATCCGGGAAATTACGACGCACCAGTGCCACGACTGCAAGATTTGCAATCGACACACTATCCACCCCCATATCCACCAATTGTCCAATGAACGTCAATATCTGTTTTTTACCTTCCTGAGTTTGTTCCAGATTACCAAGACATGGCGCATTCAGGAGGTAACAAAATGCTATACTGCGTTCATGGGCAGCACGGATGTAGGCTTCAGCAGACTCCCAGTTTACAGTCGGGACGACAATACCAGCCCTGCCCCCGCCTACTATATCAAAGGGCAGTTTTGCATAAATTGAAGTGACCTCAGGAATCTCCCCAAGTCCCTCCAGCAACTCCATGTCCCAATTTGCAGCAACGCTTAATTCCATTCAATTTCCTCGTAAAATCAATTCATTGACAATTTCCAGTCAATCTTCCGTAAACTGCAAATTGAAAAGGACTCACCTTCGTCAAGTGCAGGTCTTCAGCCAGGCCGGCACTCTGTAACTGAGTTTCCAGTTCTTCCATTGTGAACGCAGAACGCAGCGAACTCATCATATCCTGACGAAGTAATGGCATGCCATCCTGCATATATTTCCCGACCACATCCTGCACATCTTCTTCACTTGAGGGCCGAAGAAGATCAATAACCAGGATTGCAGCATCCGATTGAGCATACGTATAAAGTGCATCCCACAATACCATGGGATCCGCCAAATGATGCAGAAAACTATTTGAAACAATAACCCCATAATCGCTGTACCGCAGCTCCACACTATCGGGAAGTATACCTTGAATGAGCTTCACCCGGCATTCCAAATTTTCCTGCTTTACAGCTTTACGACCATACTCCAGCATATGATACGCTCCATCCACACCATCTATCTTGCAACGCGGAAAAAGTTTAGCTAAACGTATCGCTATGCCAGCCGTACCGCATCCCAGATCAAGAATAGTATTTTCCAACGGCAGATCAGGGAAATACTTTTGAAAACACCAGACAAACAGGTAATAAGCGCTGTCCAGACCGGCTCCCGCATACACAGCAGCCTGTTCAGGATCATTCATCAATCCTGGCTCAAGAACTCGTTTCATACTTTTTCCTTTTACTCTTATTCCGGACTATTATCAGACAAAACTCCCTGACCAAGCAGCATTTCAGATAAAGGGATGACAGTAAAACTTTTAATTTTATTTTGCATGCTCTTTTCCTTTTACAGGAAACCACCAAAACCAGACAAT
>JAOZQU010000279.1 GCA_029932055.1 Desulfocapsa sp. | reverse complement strand
GAGCGTGTCGGAGATATAACCCGCCACAGCTCGTTTACAACTTGATCTTTGAAAATTTATCGTTTACTTGAGCAATTTTCTATGAGCGAAAGGCTCAGAGACAATTTAGGGCGTATGTATCTCTTACATCTCCAGTTTGAAGATCAATCTTTGGAAGCTAACACATCTCTTTGCAATATTGATTCAAGCAGTATTCCAGCAAGAGGACATTTCCACCTTTCCGTATATAATAATGTCGCCTTTGGCCTGAACGAACTTACAGCTACAGCAAAACAGCAAAGAATTCTTGAAACCCAGGACATAGTCGGTTTATCCACCGAAACAGATAAATTCCCCCACGAACTCTCCGGTGGACAACAGCAGCGGGTGGCTCTGGCTCGTGCACTTGCCATGCGCCCTCGGTTCCTCCTGATGGATGAACCCTTTTCCAACCTGGATGTAACTGCGTGAAAAACTCTCCACAGAGGTTCGATCCATTTTAAAAGAGTGCAAGACCAGTGCGCTGTTTGTCACCCATAATCAGTTAGAGGCCTTTGCGCTGGCTGATGTGGTGGGAGTTATGCAGAGCGGTAAAATTCTGCCGTGGGATTCTTCGTATAATTTATACCACAAACCCATTTCACCCTTTGTGGCTGGTTTTATCGGTGAAGGGCGGCTTTTACAGGCCTCCATGGAGGATGGCTGTGCGGTGCACACCGCCCTTGGTTGTCTGAGTGGCGAGTTCACCCCAAAATATAAGGCCAAGGAATTTAAGGGAAAGGTACTGATTCGACCCGAAGATGTGATCCATGACGATACCAGTCAGGTGAAGGCCAGAGTTATGCGCCGCAGCTTTCGCGGCCCAAATATCATGTATGAACTGCAGCTGGCCAGCGAAGAGATTGTTCAGGCCCTAGTTCCCAGTTACTGTGAGCATGAGGTGGGTGAGTCCATTGGGATTCGTAGCGATGTGCACCATATAATTCTCTTTGCAGAATGATTACACTTTTGCGAATTATAAAATAAACTTCATGGTTGGAGAATTACATGAAACACAGTATGAAAATGAAACTTGTGCCTGTACCTCTGCTCGGCTTGTTCTTGAATGGTTGTGCATCTTATTCCAGCCAACTAGCTGATTGCTCTGGCTGATAATATCTGCTAAAAAGAGGGAGAAAGTGTGGGCAGTACGGCCATAAAAAAACGGTTATAAATTCCCTTTATTGAAATACTGTAACGTTGGGCGCTGTGATCGCAAAGCCTTACACCCACTTTCGACATTTTTTGCATTCACCGACATTTTTGTCGAAAGAAGAGAGTCTTTCACATTTGCCCAAAAAAACTATTATTCCTTTCACTTTGGAATTATACAAGTTTCATAAAATCCTACGCTGTAGGCATGGTCTTTGCGTAACAGTGGCAAAGAATTCGAGTATGGCATTTGACTTTATGCTATTAGAACCGCACATTCAATTTGCTTTGATTAGGTGGAAGTAAATCAGAATGTAATGTGACATTGTCATCAGGCAACAAAAGCCTGACAATAAACCCTATTGTATTAGACAAGGAGAATCAAAAAATGGAACAAAAGAAGACGTCTCATATGAGAATGAAATGTGTAGTGGTATGTATGTTTTTACTAGCTACACCAGGATTGGTAATGGCTTCGGGATACGATTTTTTCACAAAAGACATTGTGGAACCATATGGACTATATAAAAAATCTCTTGCACTCACCAGTAAGAAAAGCAATCAGGAGAAGGCCGTTGAAATAGTGCAAAAGTTTATAACTTCCTGGGATATGCTTGCCAATAAATACGCAGGTGATGTCCCGGACAAATTAAGCCAGACGATTGACTTTGATAAAAAAATAAAACGACCGGTAGCTGTTGGTAAAGAGGCTTTGGCAATGCTCAAGGCAGGAGAGGTGAAAAAGGCACATTCTCATCTTGAGGAAGTGCGTTATTCATTATGGCGCATGCGGGTTGACGCCGGGATTATTTCGCTCAATGACAAGATCAATGATTTTCATGAAGCCATGGAAATCGTTCTGGACGGTATCACTGAAGACAGCTCGACAGAACACTTGCAACATCTCGCGCATCGCTATGGTGACTGGTTGGGCATTAAATGGGCAGACGTTGGGAATGCAAACGAATCACTTTCAGACAAGGATGCTTTTGCGATGGTGATTAAAGATGGGCAAAATGCTATTACTGAACTGATTGCTATACTCAAAAATGGTGATGCGGCTCAAGCAAGAAAGGCTGGTGGAATGGTCAAAAAGAATTATAAAAATATTTTCTTTTTACCTGAATGTAGCTAACTCCGTTTATGGATGCGTAAGCATTGTTTATAAGTACCCCATCCCGGCACGCCAGGATGGGGGGGCATTGTACAAAACAAGACCCTCCTGACAGTTCGGGTATTGTTTAAGCATAGGTTGCAGGCTGAGGTCATCAAGAAAGACTATGATAAAAATTTCTTTCCACAATCATGAACCGTATCTTGAGTGAAAAGAAAAACGGGAAATGCAATTGTGAATCAACCAACCCGAAAGAGCGATGATGTTTGGCTGATGTTCGCCAGGTGGTGAACGAAATACAAGGGATTAAAGAGCTCAAGACCTTGTGATAAATTTACTGAGTTTTCATTCCAAAAAAAGTCTGAATGGATCTACTAACATTAATCGGAGTAGCTGTAGCCTTAGCTATGGATGCTTTTGCTGTGGCCTTGAGTGCTGGTGTCCTACTTAACCCGATTACTGGGCGACAGTTGTTTCGACTCGGTTTTCACTTCGGTCTGTTTCAGGGGGGAATGCCGGTTATCGGCTGGCTTGCTGGAGTTGGATTAAAGCAGTTCGTTACCGTATACGCCCCATGGATAGCTTTTACCCTGCTTACCTTTGTCGGTGGCAAGATGATCTATGAGGCTATAACAAACCACAACGAAGGCATAGAACGACGTGATCCGACACGGGGTGCTACCATGGTCATGCTTTCCATTGCCACCAGTATTGATGCTTTGGCGGTAGGTTTTTCACTATCACTGCTTGGTGTTGCGATCTGGATCCCGGCGGTTGTTATAGGAATTATCACTGCTGCACTGACTGTTGCCGGGATGCTTCTCGGTCGTAAAATCGGTACAATATGGGGAGGAAGGGTTGAAGCCCTTGGGGGGATCGTTTTGATTAGTATTGGTTTGAAAATCCTCCTGCAAGCACCATAAACCGTTTTTTCCACATAGTTCCAAAAAAGCTGTCTCATAACAGTTGAGATTCGCCCAGCCAATACTAATCTCTAACTCACCTCTGCCAACAAGAGGTGTCTACTACATCTCTTGTTGGAAAATCAATTTTTGAAAGGAACCATAGTTCCTGCCAATATTGACTTACTCAGTATCCCAAAAAGAGAACATGGCAATCTCTCTAATTTAAGAAGAACCGCAAGTAAAACATAATTCCTGACATGCCCTGACTGGCTGCGTCGCTCTCTGTGTCTCGATCACAAGATTACTTCAAGTCCCCGTTTGACATCAACAGCTTGTAGGGAGCTTTTTACTGGTCAGTTCTTGTTTTTTCAAAAATTCTGTTAGCAATAAGCAGCTATTTTATCCCGCATTGGTAACATTGAGGCAAATGAAGTGAACTGGGTGGGAGATTCTGATTCATCAACAGTTGCACCATGAAATGAGACCACATCAGTAATGTACGCCAAACGACCGACAAAAATATGATCTTCGTCGCTGTGTTCAATACATCCTCGGTGTCAATGCCGATGGTGTTTTAGGGATGGTGAATATTGGTTTTGTTTGTCGGTGGAGAATTCGTTGGCGAATCACTGATGATATCCGCGATTTCCCACAGATAGTCCCGGAAACTTGGACACCATATACAGAGGATAGTTGTCAATATTTCCCTGGTGGTCATTTCCGTAACGGTTGCCACTGAATTTTACTGAAAACTGCGGCTGGTACTTTTTGATAAATGCCTGAAGGCTTTTGGCTTTTGTATTGGTGCCCGCTTTGACCTCGATAGGAATGATGTCGTTGTTGACCTCAGTGATAAATTCAATTTCTGAAGTTCTGCCGGTCCATGTGACAATGTTTGTATGTTCGT
>JAOZQU010000070.1 GCA_029932055.1 Desulfocapsa sp. | reverse complement strand
CAGTCACACCATCTTTGGTGATGGTGGGTGCGCCAAAAGATTTCTCGATCAGAACATTACGTCCTTTGGGACCAAGAGTTACTTTTACTGCATCAGCAAGAGTATTGACACCGGCGAGAATGGACTCGCGGGCCTTTACTCCATATTTTATATCTTTTCCAGCCATGATTTAATTCTCCTCTATCTATATAAGTGTATTAACAGGTATTGTTTGTTATTTCTCAACGATTCCAAGGATGTCATCTTCACGCATGATAAGGAAGTCCTCACCATCAAGCCTAACATCGGTTCCACCGTATTTAGAAAAGAGAACCATGTCTCCCTCTTTTACCTGTAGAGCAACACGCTCGCCATTATCAGCAACTTTACCAGGACCAACGGATACAACTTCACCTTCGGCTGGTTTCTCTTTGGCACTATCGGGAATGATGATACCACCTGCTGTCATTTCCTCTTCCTTCATTCTTTTGACCAGAAGACGATCATTTAATGGACGGATTTTCATGTACTTCCTCCTGTAAAACGTATTTTGGCTTATAGTGGTTCGGGAACCTGCGTCCCATTCTTACAAGCTATGATTAATATTTTGGTTAAATACCAATTGTTATCGAACTGCGCAAAACTATAGGTTTGCTTTTATGAAAATCAAGGGGCGAATGCTAAAAAAACAGCATTCACCCCAAGTTTATGATCTTGTGTATTTATTTTGCGCGATCCGCGCAATAGGCGGGAAAGAAACTACCCAACACGAACAATCCACTTAAAGGGATCATCCTGTTTTCCGTTTTGAATGGCCTGCAGCTCATCAAAAAGCCGCTGGGATAACTCACCGGTCTTACCGTCTGCCACCACATACTTCTTGTCCTGGTAGCAAAGCTCTCCAATGGGTGCAATCACTGCTGCAGTGCCTGAACCAAAGGCTTCCTGCAACATGCCGTCTTCTATTGCAGTAATCACTTCATCTATGGTGAGCTGTTTTTCCACCACATTCACACCCCAGCTTTTGGCCAGCTGAATAACAGAGTCACGGGTAATGCCACCGAGGATGGAGCCATTAAGGGGCGGAGTAATAAGATCATCACCAATTTTAAAGAAAATATTTGACGTTCCCACTTCTTCTATATACTTACGTTCGCAGGCATCAAGCCAGAGAACCTGGGTATATCCGGCCTTATGTGCCTCTTCCGCTGCCATAATGGATGCTGCATAATTCCCTGCAGTTTTCACATGCCCCACGCCACCTTTGACAGCACGAACATATTTATCAGTCACCCAGATTTTGGTTGGGTTAAAGCCCTCGGCATAATAGGCACCAACAGGCGACATGATCACAAAGAAATAATACTGGGCGGAAGGCCGCACGCCAAGGGCCGGCTCAACAGCGATCATAGTGGGACGAAGATAGAGTGTTGCACCATCACCGGTTGGGATCCAATCCCGATCAAGATAGACCAGGGCTTTAATGGCCTTAAGTATCTTATCCACAGGGATACGCGGCATACACATACGCAGTGCCGAACTATTCATACGTTCAAGATTATCTTCGGGGCGAAACAGAAAAATCTGATCATCTTCACCCTTGTAGGCCTTGAGTCCTTCAAAAATTGCCTGACCGTAATGATACACCATGGCAGCCGGATCCATGCTGAAATTCTTATAGGGACAAATCTCAGCATCGTGCCAGCCGTGCTCCCGATCCCATTTCATGAGAAACATATGATCGGAGAAATGAGCACCAAAACCAAGATTATCCTGATCCGGTTTATCCTTACGTTTATCGGAGTCGCATCGACATACCGATATATCTAAATCTTTCCACATGATGTGCCTCTTTTTCGGTTATAAGAGTATTTCTCTTTTCTTCAACCGCTGTCCATTATATAGTAGTGACTTATTCCAAAACAACTGGGTCACTCTGCTGTACAAATTTATCCAAAAAGGAAATAAAGGTACTCAACTCCGTGAAAATTGCAACATTTTCCTGCCATGTGGCAGGTGGCACTAAAGAGATTACAACACGATGAAAGATCAAGCCATGATACCGGGCAGCTCCAATAATGGCCCTAATTCCATGCGGATCTGGTATTTTCTTCTGATCTTTCTCATTTCCATCATTTTCCTTGGCCGTATCCTCTGGCCATTCTGGTCTATTCTGGTTCTCTCATTTATGCTCACCAACATTTTCCGCCCGATGTACAGATATTTCATGCAAAAAATGCCGGAAAAAGTGGCCTCCATTCTCACCTGTTTTCTTATTATCCTCATTGTTTTTATCCCGCTCCTCTTTTTTGTGGGAGCACTCTCCAGCGAGGCTTTAGGCTTGTATCACTGGGGTCGCGACACCCAGATTGGCATGAATTTTCAGCTTTTCATGCAGGACAGCCCAATAATTCTGCAGTTTCAGGACTATCTGAAAGATTTTGGTTTTTATTTTGAACCATCTCAGATCACCGCTATGTTTTCATACATTGCCAAAATGGCCGGGCTCTTTATTTACAATCAGGCAAGTTCCTGGGCCGCCAATGTCCTGCAATTTCTCTTCCTCTTTTTTATGATGATCCTGACCATTTTTTTCCTTCTCATTGACCAGGACAGGCTGATCAAATTCATTATTGCGGTCTCTCCCATGCCGGATGATGAAGACAGGTTACTGATTGAAAAATTTCAGGAAATTGCCAACGCCATCCTCAAGGGAAACGGAATTTGCGGCCTGATCCAGGGTGTTCTGGGTGGTGCCGTATTTGCCATCATGGGGCTTAGTTCTCCTATCCTCTGGGGTGGAATCATGGCTATCCTTGCTTTTCTTCCCATCTTTGGTATAGGCCTGGTAATGATCCCAACGGCCATTATTCTCATGCTGAGCGGCAGTATCGGAGCGGGTATTTTTCTTTTCTGTTTCTATCTCACCCTCTCCTTCACCATAGAGTATCTGGTGAAACCTAAAATGGTTGGAGATGCTGTGCAGATGCACACTCTACTGGTTTTTCTCGCCATTATCGGCGGTCTCAGCGTATACGGAGTACTGGGTATTATTTATGGGCCTCTCATTGTTACCGCTTTTCTTACTTTGACGGAA
The DNA here is from genome assembly GCA_029932055.1 of Desulfocapsa sp. Lineage (GTDB taxonomy): Bacteria > Desulfobacterota > Desulfobulbia > Desulfobulbales > Desulfocapsaceae > Desulfocapsa. The sequence goes on along the minus strand of JAOZQU010000070.1, from coordinate 12,013 downwards.
ATCTATCTTGCAAAATATGATGGTCAGGCTCAACAAAGCTGAAGACTTGAAAGGCAATTAAAAATTTTGAGTTAAAAGTTAAAAATTGAAAGACAGTTACAAGAACCAGGTAGCAAGGCGTTAAGCCATCAATATGAAAGAGATATCTCTACTCGTGAAAACAGAAGCGCTCTCCAGGTTCACCACCCTGCTCCAGAACGGGATTTACCTGGAAGCCGGGCAAGGTGAGACCTTAGGTGGTCTGCTAGCCATCCTGCCTGGGTTTACGGAAGAGTATATCGGCCGGAAGGTTCAGACTATTTTCCTGAACGGCTTGCCTGCTGATGATCTGCAGCAGCAACTCTTTGGAACTGAAGCGGTGATTGCTCTCTCTGCAGCCATGCCCGGCCTTGCCGGAGCAATATTTCGAAAAGACGGAGTCCATGCATCCCTTCGTACTGAGACAGCCGCTAAGCTCTCTGGAACACACTCAAAGGATCAGCCCATAAAAATTCGTCTGAAACTCTTCAACATCATTGCCATGGAAAGAGGCGAAAAGATTCTTGCTGACGGTTGTGTCGTACTGGCATCGGCTCTTGAGAATTTTTTCACATATCGCCCGCCCCTTTTGACAGGTATCCGAAAAATCATGGCAAATGACATACCTGTCAATGCCCGGGAACTTGCTCTCATCCTTCATACTGATACTATGATCCAACTTACCGTTAAGGACAGTTATGGCAGCTGATGGAATGAAAGACATGCTTGGCCGCATTGGCCTGACTCCTGTTGCCCGGGCCAGATCAATTCTCTTTCAACAACTGGCCGATATTCCCGGAAAAACCGAGCGATGTGCTCTTCCTGATGCCCTGGACAGGCTACTCAGCTGCAACCTCATCTCTCCTGAAAATCTGCCAAACCATCCAAGATCCACCATGGATGGCTTTGCAGTGCGTGCCGCTGACACCTTTGGAGCGAGTAGCTCCATGCCCTGCTATCTTGAAATCGACGGCGAAGTTGCCATGGGACAAATGCCGACAGGCGAAGTACTGCAGGGCAAATGTTTCCGCATTGCAACCGGCGGTCTCTTGCCAAAGGGCAGTGATGCTGTGGTTATGTTCGAGCACACCATACCAGTTGATGGAAAGATGCTTGAGGTCGTGAAAAGTGTTGGAGTCGGCGTCAATCTTATCGATTGTGGAGAAGATATAAGAAAGAACAGCCCGGCACTGCCACAAGGTCACCTCCTTCGCCCTCAGGATTTAGGCTTGCTGGCCGGGCTTGGTATTTCCGAGGTAGAGGTGTACGAGAGGCCAAAAGTCGGGATTCTTTCTACTGGTGATGAAATTGTGCCCTGGGCTGAGTCTCCGCCGCCCGGAAAAATTCGGGACATCAATAGCATTACTCTGTCTGCCCTCTGTAAGCGTTTGGGTGCCCAGGTCACAGACTATGGGATAGTCACTGACAGCGAAGATACTTTTTTTTCAACCCTGGAACAGGCCACGCAGGAAAACAACGTGGTGCTCTTTTCCGGGGGCAGCTCTGTTGGCATGCGGGATCTTGGCGAACGAGTGATTGAGAAAATGGGCAACCCCGGTATTCTGGTGCATGGTGTGGCCTTAAAACCCGGCAAACCAATTATCATTGGTTTGAGCCACGGAACTGCAATCTTTGGACTGCCCGGGCACCCGGTGTCGGCCATGGTCTGTTTTGAGCTTTTTGTGGATCCGGCTCTGCGTTTGCTCTCAGGTATCCCTGATCCTGAAAAAACTCTCAAAGCATCGGTGACCGCAATACTTGATAGAAATATTAACTCAGCTGCCGGCAGGCTCGATCTTGTCCGTGTCCAGCTGCAGGAACAGGCAAACGGCTTGCCTTTGGCTGTTCCGGTTCTTGGTAAATCAGGCTCTATATCCACTCTTTCCCGTGCCCATGGCTATTTCTTTATTGATGAAGCATCCCAGGGACTGACTAAAGACACTAACGTACAAATACACCTCCTATTATGAATCAGAAAAATATCTATGTAAAAAATATGCCACTTGGTGAAGCCAAGGAAAAATGGCAGGATGCCCTGCAAAAGATCAGCTTCTTTGACAGCGCTCATGTCACGAAGATTTCTGTTGAAGACGCGCTCGGCCAGGTAACCGGAGCTCCTGTTTTTGCGGCTCACTCTTCTCCTGCCTATAATGCTGCTGCCATGGACGGCATTGCTGTCCACTTTGCAGATCTTGCTGCGGCAAGCGATGCCGCACCTGTTCGTTTAACAGGTAAACAATTCACAGCAGTCAACACCGGCAATTGTCTTCCACAGGAATTTGACGCGGTGGTGATGATAGAGGATGTGCATTATCTGGAAGAAAATGAAGTAGAACTTGCGATCCCTGCCACGCCCTGGCAGCATGTTCGTACCATTGGTGAAGACATTGTGGCCACTGAACTGATTCTGCCGGTCGGCCATAAAATCCGCCCCATTGATCAGGGTGCCATGCTGGCCACTGGTGTTACAAAAGTGCTTGTTAAAGAAGCCCCCCTGGTGCAGGTCATTCCCACCGGATCTGAACTTATCCAACCCGGAGTTGCCCCGGGTCCCGGCCAAATCATAGAGTTTAACTCAAGAATTCTTACCGGCTATCTGAATGAATGGGGAGCAAAGGCCACTGGAGCAAGCCCTGTATCCGATGACAAGGAAAAACTCCGCACAGCCATCAGTGATGCAGTTAAAAAAAATGACATCGTTATCATCAATGCCGGAGCCTCTGCCGGGACACGTGATTACACCTCAACGGTTTTGGCCGAACTGGGTGAAGTGGTGGTTCACGGAGTGGCAATCAAACCCGGAAAGCCGGTTATACTGGCAGTCGTAAACGATACCCCGGTCATCGGCCTGCCCGGCTATCCGGTTTCAGCCATTCTCACCATGCGGCTTTTTGTTCATGAAATGATCTATAATTTTATGGATATGCAAAAACCGGCATCTCAGTGGACAGCAGCCCGCATGTCGCGCCCCATACACTCAGCCATGGGAGTGGATGAATTTGTGCGGATCACGCTTGGTCAGGTGGGCACGGAACTCATGGCAACTCCTGCTGGAAAAGGTGCAGGTGCCGTGATGTCACTTGTCCGGGCCGATGGTATCCTTACCTTACCTGCAGGATCAGAAGGAGTGGGTGCTGGTGAAGAAGTACAAATCGAACTGCTGCGCCCCCTCACTGATGTGCAATCGACTCTTGTTGCAATTGGCAGCCACGACAATATCATTGATGTTCTCGCCAACCTGCTGCACAAGGGACGAAAAGCCATCCGTATCTCGTCTGCTCATGTTGGTTCCATGGGCGGTATCATGGCTTTGCGACGCGGGGAAGCCCATCTGGCCGGAAGCCATCTCCTTGACGAAAAAAGCGGCGAATACAATATTTCTTTCATCAAACGCTTTCTGGCAGACACGAAATTGCAACTCATTAATCTCTGCTATCGTCAACAGGGCTTGATGGTGGCCAAAGGCAACCCGCAGGCAATCAAAGGCTTTCAGGATGTTGCCGACAAACACTTAAGCTTTATCAATCGACAGAACGGGGCCGGCACACGACTGCTCACCGACAAGACACTCAAGGATATGGGCTTGAAACCCTCTGATATCAATGGATACGAGCATGAAGAATATACCCACATGAGTGTGGCCGCAGCCATCGCCAATGGCAGTGTGGATTGCGGCATGGGTATCCTGGCTGCAGCAAATGCCCTGAATCTTGACTTTGTTCCAGTTGCTGAAGAACGTTACGATCTTATTATTCCCAAGCAGTTTATGGATGATAAAAAAATACAGGCTCTTCTTGAACTGATTCGCAAGAACGATGAATTTCAGACCCTGGTCAACAGCCTGGGCGGCTACAGTCTACGTGACTCAGGAAATATTATGTATGAACAATGATAGCCAACAGGAACTAATCGATCTCTTCACCTCCTCCACCCTTTCTTTCTTCGAACAGGGGGGCATGGCAACTCTCCTGCAGAGCCGAAACCGAAATCTCGGTTCGCTCCTCAAAGCCGAGCGTGCTCTCCCCTATCTCAGCATCCTCTATCGGATGCTTCTTTTTAAGCGAGAGTATGAACTCGAACCTCTGTATGACGATATCTACAGATCCATTGAGGCTGTCCTGTCGGTGGAAGGAGCAGACTATGACCTACATCGTTTTCGCACGGATATGGATCAAATTGCTGACTGGGAACTTGTCAGTTTTCGAATTGAAAGGCAACGTTTACGCGGCTATCGCGACAACAGAAAACGAAAATTTCGTTACCGGCTGAGCGAAGAAAGCATTCATTTCCTCGAATGGCTGGAGCAGCGTTTCCAGGACGATATTCAGCACAGTGGCAACGACACCAGAGATCTTCTGGGAGAGATGCGCGGCAGCCTTGGTGAATTATTGCGATTGCTGCATAATTTTCATCCCGCTCATGACAATCCCGGAGAACAGACGGATATTTCCCGTCGTGTTCTCTTTCAGATATTTAAGGCCAATGATCTGTGCCAGGAAATCACCACCGGGCTTGCTGACTTTAATGGTCGGCTCCTCCTCTTTCTGGTGAAACGCTATGAAATAGATGAAGTTCGTCAGATGATAAAAGAGGTGGACAGTTATGTTGAGACCTTTTTAAAACAGGCCCATGGCTTGTGCCTGGAAATCCTGCCCTTGCTGAAACGCTTGCAGCAGGAAAAAAATCTGGCAAAGATGCTCCACTGTTATCAAACAATGGAGGAGGAACGTCTACGCACCCCACATCTACTGCAAACCAGACGGGATGCCAATCTCGCCACAATTCCCGACCGTCTCCAGGCCTTTTTTGCAGACCAGGGCGGGCTGAATCGTCTCCTGCACCGTATCAACAGTTCCTCCCTTCATGTCTGGCAGAAACTGCGTAGCCACTTACGGGAACTGGAGCGTAAAAATAACAGGCTGCAGGATATTGGTGCCCGGATTCAGGAGATCGCTCAACTGGATAAAAGCCATTGTGTCCCTCTGTTTCTTGATGCTTTACTCGCCCAACCACTGGCAAAATTTGACGCCAACTTTTGGGATTCGTACGAAAAAGCCGAGCCGCCTAAACCAAAAAAGAGAATGGTCAAGCAGTCCTCTTTTCCCAGACAATTTCTCTCGCGTAAAACCCCTGGTGACAAACCTGTGCAGTCAATGGACGAAGCCAGGCTCGCGCTTTTAAAAGAATGGCTTGAAAGGATACTTTTTGCAGGTGAAGAGCAGAGCAGCCGTATTTCCAAGGGCAATTATGAGCGTTTTGAAGATGCCTGTAAAGTGATGGAGCTTGCAGAGGCAGGGCTTCTGGCAGATGGCAAACGGCTTGGAACCTTACAATATGCGCTGACAACGGAAGATCGTGAAGTGCTTCTTAGTATTGCTGACTGCACTCTTCGGTGTCCTGAACTGATAGTGACACCCGAAAAAACGTAAATATTCGGCTAGCACCCCATCTTCGTCCGATTTGCCTTACTCACATATGACTCAATATAGCTCGGAAGGCGACTCGAACGAACCTGGGACATTATCCAAATATTTACAATTGATGGGTTCCAGCACTAATTTAGTACCAACCCGAATGCTTACGAAAAAAACAGGATGAAAACAAAAGAATCCATGGAAATAGAACTTGCAAAACTCTTAAAACGCTATGGCGACCGGGTGCAGACAGTACTGAATATTCTCCTTGAAAGTCCCTATTTTTATGCTGCCGATGACCATGATCTGTTTCTTTTTCTGCGTCGTTACCGCAGTGAGTTCACTGATTTCTTTAAACAGTTTTATGGCTGGACACTCATCATTGACTCAAAGTGCGCCCGCGCCTACAAAGCAGAATGGTATAATTCGGCCATTACGCCCGGCAATCGTTCACTCTTCAAGTTCTCCAAAAGGGATGAATGTCTAGCCTTTATGATACTCCTTGAATTTTTTGAACAGCAGCTCGAAGAAAACGGTATGACAGTTGAGGACAAAGACAACCTGCGCTTTCATTTTGGCGACCTGCTGGACTACAGCCATAAACGCTTTCAGGAGTTGTTTCCGGAGCAGGAACAACACTACAGTCAGGACTATATCCGGGCCAAAATCTGGAAACCTGTTATGCCGGAACTTGAAAAATACAGATTCCTCACCAAAATCCTCCCCCCTGAAGATTTGCCGGCTTCAGAACAGGATCTTATTTATGAGGCCATGCCCGCACTGTATCATTATAATGGTGCTGCCCTTGCCCGTATGATTCCGGATCTTTCTGTAAATGAAAGTTAGCGAATTATCATATGATTTGCTAATATTAATGTAAATATTCGGCTAGCACCCCATCTTCGTCCGATTCGCCTTACTCACATATGACTCAATATAGTTTGAAAGGCGACTCGAACGAACCTGAGGCACTATCCAAACATTTACAATTGATGGGTTCTAGCACTAATTTAGCCCTAACCCGAATGCTTACATATTAATTTGTAGCCTTGGTAATTCATTAAAAAATATTACTGTGTTCAGGAGATAAAAATGCAAACCTTTACTGCAGTTGTGCACAAAGAAAACGAAATTTATGTTGCTGAATGTCCGGAAGTCGGAACAGCCAGTCAGGGAGAAACAATTGAAGATGCAATCAACAACTTACAGGAAGCCACTGAATTATATCTGGAAGAATTCCCTGTAAATCAAACTTTCCGGCCAATTTTGACTACCTTTGAAATCGGCACCCATGCCTGAGTTACCTAGAATTTCCGGTAAGGAAGCAATCAAAATTTTTGGGAAACTTGGTTTTATTGAAGTTCGTCAAAAAGGCAGTCATGTGGTGTTGCGTAGAGGTGACAAAGGCTGTGTAATTCCAAGACACAAAGAACTGGCACTTGGTACTTTACGCAGTGCTATTAGACAAGCAGGAATAACAGTTGAGACGTTTGTTGCAGCAAGGAAATAGAAGATGTCGGGAACACCCTATCTCATACGCTCCATCCGCCTGATCAACTTCCATAATTTCACAGACGAAACCATAGACCTTAGGGAAGGCGGCCATCTCTTTCTTCTGGGAGATAATGGTTGCGGAAAAACAACCATCCTTGATGCTGTACATTATGTCCTCACGGCCGGACTTGCAATGGAATGGAATTCCGCAGCCAGAATGAGTGGCTCAAAACGTGATGGCAGGCGAGTGCAGGGGATCATTCTACGCTACAACCTTGATACCGGCATCATTAACAAAAACGGAGCCATTTGCTATGTGGCCCTTGAAATAATCGGCAGACAGGGAAAACCGCTCACCGTTGGTATGGGGATGTCGGCAACAGCCATGGATGAGCGGATTCGTTTCTGGGGGATTATCCGTGAATGCCCATTAAGTGATGTTCCTTTTCTCATTGAAGAAGATGGACGTCTGCGCCCAAGTTCACGCCGGGAGTTTAAAGATCAGCTCGGAAATAGCCGCGGATTTATCAATACTCAGAAGAGTTACAGACAGGAAATCAGTGAACGCCTCTTTGGCGGTGAAGAAAACTACCACAATATTTGCCGATTTCTGGCAATGGGCAAGGCCTATCGGGAAATTTCAGCCGGTGCCGCCGATTATCATGCCCTCTTTAAACGTCTGCTCCCCGAACCCAGAACTGCAATATTTTCCCAGATTATCGAGGCACTGCGAACCCTTGACGAATCGCAAACCATTCTCGATGATCTGGATCGCAAACTCAGCTGGCTGAGTGTTCTCCACGACATTGTGCAGGATATAGCAGAACAGCGTCAGGCCATGCAGCGCTACGACTGGCTGCTTTGCCGCTTTTCCATTTTACAGATTGAAGGTGAACAGAAATCACTGCAACAAAAGAAACTCTTCGGCAAAGAGCAGTTACTCCGGGATCAGGCAAAGCTCACAGGCCTTGAAAGGGCTGACAGAGATTTTGAAGAACGACTGGACACCTTAAAAGCCAAAGATACCAGTGGACTTGTGCTGCAGGAGAAGCGAGTTCAGGCAGATATAGCTGAGAAAAAAATAGTGCTGATGCAGGAAAAAGAGGCACTGAAGGCTGAAACTGAAAGATTACGCAAGAACGAAAAAAAGCTGACCGCACAACACGAGTTGTACCACAAAAGACTGGCCGAATTCCTTCCTAGTCTTGCTTCCCACGCCATGTCCCTGCCATTTCCAATCTCCACTCTGCAAACAGAACTTGATCAATTCTCCCGCAATAAAGATACATTTATGCCGGTTGAGTTCAGTATCAATGATGTGACCGAGGAGAGTGATCTCCACCTGCTGGAAGTCAATCAAGCCCTTGTCCGGCACAAGGATCTGGCACAACAACTGGCAGAGCAGGAAGAGCTGCTCAAAACAAATCTGGCTGATCTTGAAAAACAGAGTGAGGTCTATCCCGATATCATACACTATCAGGATTGTCTTCGAGCCATGCAGCAAAACCTCCTCAACCCGAGACCGTTGTACCTGGGTCTTGAATGGGTATCCACAGTAAAGAAAAAAGAACAACACCATATTGAAGAGTGTGTTGGTGAAGAAGTTCTGGCCACCCTCTTTTTCCGGGATACTGAGTATGCGCAGGCAAGAAAAATTGCGGTCCATTATCCCGGTGTCCGTGTCAGCCATGAAAAACGAATGGCAGCAAGCCTGCCGGACTGGATGCGTCTTGTCTTTGATGTGCAGCATTCCGATCCCGATTGTCTTCGTTGTCTGGCAACAGAGATGGAAAGCGATGGCTTACAGCCCCAGGTCTCCCTTGTTGACGGCGAAGCATTCCTTGCGTTTCGTGGTCATGAACGCGCCTTTTATGGCTATCCGGCCCGGCTTATTGGTGGAGAAAGCAGAAAGAAGGCACTGGCTGTTGATATCCGGACAATCAAAGAGAAACTGAAAAAACTTGGTGCTGAAAGGCGCGCACTTCTGGGTGAAATCAAGGCTGAAACTCAAAAACAGGAACATCTTGCCAACTTTAAATCCTTCCTCCATGACAACATCTCCGGCTTACAGACTATCTCCGTAAATGGCAGGGAAGCCCTGCAGAACAAGAATCATCGACAGGAACTGTTTGTCCGGCAGCAAAGCAGAACAGATACCTCCCGGCAGGAGCTTGTAAGCCTTAGCACACGGCAAAAAGAACTGGCTGCACGTATCGCGGGAGAAGGACTTGCCAACCTGGAACGGCGTATAAAAAAACTTAAAAAAGAAAAAGAGAATAACCAAACTGCAATCAGAGAACTCAATCAAAAGATTGGCGGCGATGAACGTGACCTTGACCAGCTGAACGTTCGACTTGAACGATTGGCTGCAGAACTGCAACAGATGGCACAACAAAAAGCAAAAACCGAAGAAAGGCTGCGCCAAATTCTGCCGAATGTGAAAGACATTGCCCATTATGTATTAAAATCCAGAAAAGGTCAGCAGTTTAAAAGTCATGAAGCCATAGAAAAAGAGAAAACCAACAGTACGATTGCTGCCGGAACCGGGGCGAATTTGATAAGAGAAAAGGTAAATGATCCAGAATTTGGCGGAGCATTTCGTTTCAGCTACCAGGAGGAGGAGAACGAACTCAGGGATTTTCGAGAACAGACGCTTCCCATCATCCTTGAACAGCAACGCACAGCCCTTGACGAGCAGAAAGAGGTGATTAACGAACGTACCAGAAAGTTGTTCAAACAGATCATCATGACGGATTTACTCGATTATCTAAGGGGCCATGTGGGAGAACTGGATCGGATGATCCGCCGCATCAACGCACGACTGGGTGAACGATCTTTTGGCGGTCAACGCTATCGTTTTCGTCTGCGTCCACTGGATCAGTATAAACGTTTAATCAGGATAATTAAGAAAATAAGCTCCTTTGATCCAGCTGCTGAAAAAGAGCTGGAAACCTTTTTTGCAGATCATCGTGATGCCATTATTTCCACAGAAAGCGGCTCCATCCCCGAGGAGCTGGATTATCGTAACTGGTATAAATATGAGCTGGAAGTCTCCACTATTGGCGATCAGGGTGTGGTCATGGATAGACGCACAAAAAGCATCGGCTCCGGCGGGGAACAGGCAGTACCAAATTATCTGCTGATCCTAACCATTGCCCATTTCCTCTACCAGGGCAAAAAAATACGTCTCCATACACTTCTTTTTGATGAAGCCTTTTATGGAATCGATGCGGGCAGGCGCGACCAACTGCTCGGTTTTGCAACTGACCTTGGCCTGCAGCTCTTTATTGCCTCGCCGGATCAAGACGGGGTGCGCCGGGAAGTCAAACATTCCACGACATTGCTGGTGAAAAAAGATACAAACTTTGATATCCACCTTTACCCCTTTCACTGGCATAATCCAGCCAATCAGCAGGTTGGTCTGTTTGATCAGGAAAAACCTGAAAAACCGGTTGTTTTTGATGAGGAAATTTGATGGTGTTTCTGGAGGAAATTTTTCGTAAAATCGCCAGACGCTATGAACTGAAAGGTTCTTTAAGCGGTACCATGAAGCTTGGCCAACACCTGGACAGTGGCGAACTCTCGACCCTTGCTAATTTCTTTGGCCTGGATCCTCTGCGGGTGAACGCTAAAGAGGAAGTACGGCTCTACTTTACAGATCTTTTGCGTAACGGATCCGAATCGCAATGGCTGATAAAGATCGGGGATGCTCTCGGGTATCCCATTGAACAGAAGAAGAAAAGCAGCAGCAACTCTGAATCGATAAAAAATATTCTGGCCAGCCTTTTACTTGCCTATCCTGATTTACAAAACCTCATTGCGGCTCTTGAAGAAAATCCCAATCAACTGCGTACCATGCTCAAGGGAAACAGCAGGGAGAGTGTAAAAGAAACATGTTTCAAAACAGCCGAAATTGTAACGTTCCTGACTAACAACAAAAAAATCTTCACTGTTTCAGATCTGGGTGCCCACTTTTATAATAATTCAAAAGCACTGCGGCAAGGGGAGTTGCGCACCTTGCTTATAAGCTGGCTGGCTCTTTGCCGGCCGTACTCAGATTATCCCGACGAAGCAGCACTCCTTGCTGAATACCATGTGATCCATGATCGTTTAACGGTGAATGCTGTTCTCTATGGCCCGGTGATTTACGAGAAAAACGGAATACAATACGATTGGATAGAGCAATTATACAGAGCAGGTGAAGCCGCAACCATTGGCTGGTCCAATATGCAAAATATGGATAAAATCTATTTCAGAGACGGGCACAGCAATTCCCCTGATCTGATCACCTGCGAAAATGAAGCACCTCTCACCAACCTGATACAACAAAAGAAAAACAGCTGTCTCCTTTTTACCAGTGGCTTTCCCTCAAGTGCTGTACAAAAACTTTATCAATTGCTGGCACCACAGGCCGCAAACTGCTACCACTGGGGCGACAGTGACCCTGCTGGTCTGCGCATTGCTGCAATCATGCACGCCTTGCACCCTTTACGCCTCTATCGTTGTGACCTGGCGACGTTGCAGCGTCTTCACAACCACCTTCTGCCACTTACACAAAAACAAAAAAACACATGCATGAATATATTAAACTCCCATCCGAATTTTCCATTCAGGAAAGAGTTGTTGTTTTGTGCTGAGAATGGTTGGCTGGAGCAGGAGAATTGGCGGGCTGGTTAGGAGTTGTAGCAGGAAGCCCAACTTGAGGAAAGTCATTCAAAACGCTGGTGCGTGACTGGAACAAAAAAAAGAACAATCATAGCATTCGTTTTGCTAAATCCCGTAGGTTTTATCATGTGGGCCAAGAAGTATGAATTTAATTGTTTGATCATTTGTCTGCTCGCAGTCTGCGCAGTCGACAACGAGATCGTCACTTTTCTTATGACAAACTTCGCAATATAGAAAAATAATAATAAAATTTCTCTTCACTGGGCTGGAGTAGAATCCCTGCCAATTACCTTTTAACGGTTCTCCGCATGCAATGGGATTCTTGACAATCAGATCAACTTTATTTTTAACAGCTTTTTTGATGGAAGCATGTGTTTTCAAAGCCTTGAGAAAGGCCTTTTCAAATTGTATCTCCATCAGTT
>JAOZQU010000278.1 GCA_029932055.1 Desulfocapsa sp. | reverse complement strand
ATTTTAAAAGTAACAAAAAGGTCAACGTCTTGATTTTATATAATATTCACCTTTTATTACTTAGAAGGTGATGGCTGGTAATTTTCCTAACTGTTGTCCTGTGCTATCGGAGCTTGTAAGAAGTCTATGTGGAAAAATAAAAATATACAAGAGAAACAGATGGATTTTTCTTCAATTATCCGATCATCTATCGATATTAAATTCAGGTTAAGAAGTTAATGGTTGCTACTTGCTTAACTGGTAGGCCTTGCCATTGGAGATTTATTACAGCAATAACTGTAAAAACGTGGTAGTCCATGCTTTATGTAACAATAGGTATACAATCGCAATTATGACTGATTAAGAAAAGTACATGGCTTTTTCCAAAGAGTTTTCCAAAAAAAATACAGAAGATAAACGTGATCTTTGCAGTCCAATTTGTTTGTTTCTGTTGATCCCCTTTTCCATAATCATTTTCCTGCTTGTAGGTGGATCCACTGTCGCTCTGCTTATGACTCAGCAAAAAGACATGCTGCAGTTCAGCCAGCATTTAATGACAGATGCAGATAGCAGCCTGCATCTGTCATTAGCGCGAAAAGCCCGGACAATTTCCAGCCTTGAAGATGTTTTACTCCACGACACACGACTGCATAAAGACCTGCAGGCTCAGGATTGGAAACAGCTGCTTACGATTTACCAACCGCTTTTTCAAAAACTCCGAGATGAATATTCCATCACCCATTTTTACTTTCACTGCCCCAACCGGGTAAATCTGCTTCGTCTGCATAAACCTGAAAAATATGGTGACCTCATCGATCGGCACACTGCCCGCGAAGCTGAACAAAGCGGCAAGACAGCTTGGGGTGTAGAGCTTGGGCCTCTTGGCACCTTTACCCTGCGGGTTGTACAGCCGGTTCATGTGGATGATATCCTTGTCGGCTATCTGGAGATTGGCCAGGAAATTGAAGAAATACTGAACCTTAACAGCAAGCGACTCGGGGTCGAGCTGGCCGTGAGCATCCATAAAGATGCCGTTGACCAGCAGCAATGGGAAGTCGGTATGAAGATGCTCGGCAGAGAAGGCAAATATGATCGTTACAAGGATGATGTTTTAATTTACCATACTTTGTCCTCTTTTCCGATCGAATGCGACCCCTATATTCAAGGTCAAGAAAAGCATGAACATGATACATCTGTTGCTGATGTGCACTTTGATAAAAAATCGTGGCGAATAATGTCCCACCCCTTGAAAGATGTATCCGGCACGGAGGTGGGCGAACTGATCATATTGCATGACATTACTGATAGTAAAACTGCTTTTCTTCTACACGTTATAATAATGACAAGCATGGCCATGGTGCTGTTTATTGGTTTGACTATTTGCCTTTATGTGATACTGCGGCGAACCAACGTTGGAATCTGTAAGCAGCAGGAAGCACTTCGAAAAAAGACAAAAGAATGGGAAAAAACTTTTAATGCTATCTCTGACATGATCTTTCTACTGGATAAAGATATGCATATTGTCCGAGCTAATCAGGCTGCATGCGATTTTTTCCAGATTGAGCTATCGGAACTGATAGGATCAACCTGTTACAGTCTTTTCCGGGGCGCATCAGAGTCATGTTCAGATTGCCCCGTCATTGCATCCTTGTGCGATAAACAGAATCACTCAGCCATTATTGAGCATCCATCTCTTGATAAAACATTTCAGCTCAGCGCATCACCTGTCCTGGATCGAAACAATGAAGTTCTAAATATTGTGTATGTTGTTAAGGATATAACCGATGTTAAAAGGCTTGAAGAGCAACTCTATCAGGCCCAAAAAATGGAAGCCATCGGTCGGCTGGCTAGCGGTGTAGCCCATGACTTCAATAATATCCTCAGCGCCATCAATGGCTACTCCGAAATTTGCCTTATGAAAATGGAGGCGGATAATCCTTTCCGGAAAGAGATAAGCACTATTTTTGACTCAGGAAAACGGGCGGCAAGGTTAACCCAACAACTACTGGCGTTCAGTCGCAAGCAGATAATCAGGCCGGAGCTGCTGGTTTTGACCGGGATAGTTGACGATAGCCGTAAAATGCTCGTTCGTCTGCTGGGTGAAGATATTGAAATCAACATTAATCACGGTAAAGAATTATGGCCGGTCAAAGCGGATCGCTCTCAACTTGAACAGGTAGTGCTTAACCTTGCCGTTAATGCCCGTGATGCTATGCCGTTAGGCGGAAAACTCACCATTGAAACAGCCAATGTCTCTCTTGATGAAGCGTACAGAAAAGTCCACTATAACATTATACCCGGTGATTACGTCATGCTCACTATCTCGGATAATGGTAAAGGCATGGACGAGGACATAAGTGAACATATTTTTGAACCCTTTTTCACTACTAAGGGACAGGGTAAAGGAACGGGACTGGGCTTGGCGACCGTCCACGGCATTGTCAAACAAAACAATGGTGAAATACAGATATACAGTGAGCCTGGCAAGGGAAGTACATTTAAAATATACCTTCCCCGTGCCGATGAGCCTCTAGGAAAAAATGATCCTGTCCCATTCATGGAAGACACTAGCCTCAGCCCGGGCACGGAAACCATCCTGCTGGTGGAAGATGATGAAATAGTGCGTATGGTGAGTGTCGATATCCTTGCTGACCTTGGCTATGTTTTGCTTGAGGCGGAAAACGGCGAGGACGCGCTTCATGTCTGTAGTCGCTATCATGGGACAATCGATCTACTCCTTACTGATGTCGTGATGCCCAAAATGAGCGGCCCTGAACTGGCGAAAAAGATGACGGATATTTATCCGAAGATAAAAGTTCTTTTCATGTCAGGTTATACGGAAAACGCAATAGTCAAACATGGCGTGCTGGCAGACGATGTTAATTTTATCCATAAACCTGTTACCCTGATATCTTTATCCCAGACAGTGCGTAAGGTGCTGGGTTGAACTCCAGCCTGTCTGCACAGATATGGGGCATTTCTAAATAGTTACAGGCTCCAGACACATTATCCGCTATCACTTGAATAGTTAAGTGGTGGGAGAATTATATGTCGAAGATTTTCATTAATTATCGTCGTGAGGGTTGTTCCGGTGTTGTTAAACGATGCCGAATTCCCGGAAAGCGAACAATTTCCAAAAGATCTTCAGGGTATTACCCAGCTTAATGCCTTGCGTTTGAACCACCGGTGGCTGGAAATCGATATCGGAAAGTTGAAAAAGATTAGACTACTCAGATAAAACTATCTAAGAATGCAACCGCAGGGATATGTATAATATTATCTTTGTTCACGAATTGTTTTGTTCCGGCGGCTGAGACCTGATAATAACGGGCATCAGGAAATTTTTTTTTCAAATAATGCAAATGTTTACTGGTTGCTCCGTCCCCCCACTTACATTCCACAAACATCTGGGGTTTAAGATTGTTCGTCAGGCAGAAATCAACTTCTCTGCCATCAGTGTCCCTGAAATAACGGAGTTCCATCTCTTCACCAAAAAAATCCCTTTGATAATGAACCCACTTCAACAGGTGTGATGCAATCAGGTTTTCAAACCTTGCAGACATATCCTGCACCAGGGTCCAGTCAAAATGGTAGTGTTTCTGCTCCTTTTTTACCGCACGAATCAGTGGTGACCCAAAAGGAGAGAGTCGGAATATCATATAAATGTTTTCAAGGATGTCCATCCATCGACTTACCGTTTTATGGGCAATCTGTAAATCTTCGCGTAATCCATTTAGTGACAATGGAGAACCAACCAGTTCCGGCAGGCGGAGAGAGAGTAGTTCAAGCTTGGAGAGATCTGAAATTGTTTCAATACTGCTACTCTCCTGGTTGACCAGAAGCGATCTGTAATTAGTTGACCATCTTTTGGCTTCCAATTTGGAATCTGAAAAGTAGGGCTCAGGGAAACCTCCAAGAGTCATCAGTTTGAGAACTTCATCCTGAGTTGTCAGACCAAGTTCTTTTACTGATAGAGGATGGAGACGGAGGTGATGATATCTTCCCTGCAGAGAATCCCCGGATTTTCGCAGTAGATCGAGCCTTGCGCTGCCTGTGACCAATATTTGATGGGTTTTATGAAATTCATCGTAGATTCCTTTCAGGTAATCCCGCCAGGATTTGTACTTATGAATTTC
>JAOZQU010000277.1 GCA_029932055.1 Desulfocapsa sp. | reverse complement strand
ACCGCTGAATCATGGTTTTGCAGACCAGTGCCTTAGCCGCTTGGCTACGCCGCCGAAAAATGCCTGATAGGCATGAGCCACACTTTATACCACAGTTTGTGTTTTTCACAAGAGGAAAATGGCAATGGATATTGATTCACTGGTACAACAAAACAAGGACGCTCTGGCTGGGCTGGAACAGGTTCTTGTTTATCGTTTTACCGACCTGCGCCTGTTACAAAAAGCATTGATTCACTCATCTTTTGCTTTTGAACAGACGCAGATCGATAATAACAATGAAATTCTTGAATTTCTTGGTGACGCGGTTCTTGATCTTGTCATTGGACACACCCTGTGTAAACGGTTTCCAGATATGCGCGAAGGGGAATTGACCAGATTACGTTCATCGCTCGTCAATGAAACGCATCTTGCTATAATGGCAAGAGAGCTTCAACTAGGTGACTATCTTTGTCTTGGCAAAGGTGAAGATGCCTCCAATGGTCGTAATAAATCTTCAATTCTCTCCTGTGCGTATGAAGCGTTAATTGGCGCAATATTTGAAGACAGTGATTATACAACAGTGGAGGCAGTTATCTGCAGGTTTTTTGTTCCGGACATGGCTGCAAAAAAGGAAGAATTGTTGATAGCCGATGCCAAAAGTCGTTTGCAGGAGGCATTGCAGGAGAAGTTTAACGAGGCTCCTTCCTATCGCATTGATCTCGAAGAGGGGCCATCGCATCAGAAAATTTTCAGCGTTTCCGTCTTGTTCCGTGAAGTTGCACTTGGCAGTGGAACCGGAAGTTCCAAAAAAGAGGCGGAGCAGCGTGCAGCGTCGGCTACTCTTGCTGAACTTGACGATGTGATAAAAAGATTTTTAGTACCTTAATCCTGATAAGCTGTGAAAAAAAATAGGTAAGGTATGAGACTCCGAGAACATCTGCATTCAATTTTAAATCAAAATGTTACAAACACCCACAAGGTACTTATGCCGGCTTACCGTTCATCACCGGTATTAGAGTAGAAAATTCTGACATGCCTCTTGTTATTCCTGTTTTTATCCCCCATCAGGGTTGCCCCCAACACTGTCTTTTTTGTAACCAGATTTCTATCAGTGGTAAGCGTTCAGCAAAAGAAGACGATTCAACTTTGGTTTATGAGACTATTACAGAATGGCTCGGTCATTCCAATCGACGCTCCATAGTACAGGTTGCTTTTTACGGGGGATCCTTTACCTGTCTGCCAGCCAATCGTCAGGAAAGATTGCTGGATGCCGTGCAGCCTTTTATCCAGTCAGGCGATGTCACCTCTGTCCGTCTTTCAACCAGGCCTGACTGCATAAATGAGAAAATCTGTGATTTCCTGTTTGAGAAAGGCGTAAAAACAGTGGAACTGGGAGTTCAGTCCCTTGATAACTACGTACTTACCGCCTCCAATCGAGGACATTCCAGTGAAGATTCTTTGCAGGCAGCCAGGATTCTAAAAGCGAAAAGTCTGGAGCTGGGCATTCAGCTTATGCCTGGCTTACCCGGGGAAAACACAAACTCTTTTTTTAAGACTTTACAGCAGGTAATTGAGTTGAAACCTGATTTTGTTCGGCTCTATCCTACTCTTGTTATCAGGGGATCAGGGCTTGCTGGTCAATATGAACAAGGAAAATATCAGCCAATGAGTATGAACCGGGCAATAGCTCTCTGTTGCCTGGCAAAAGAACGACTCGACCGTGCAGGAATAAAAATCATGAGAATGGGGCTGCAGGCTACTGAAACATTGGAGAAGGAACTACTTGCAGGACCCTATCATCCATCATTTGGAGAACTTGTGGCAGCGCGGCACTGGTTCAGGCGGGTTCATACTTTACTTGCCGATTGTCCACCTGACAGCCTGCTCCATCTGCAGATTTCTGATCGGGATATCTCTGCCTTTGTCGGTCAGAAACGAATAAATATAAAACGACTGCAGGAGTTAGGTCTTGCAACTCGGCTGAAACTGAAAACGGATAAAACCTTGAAACGAGGCACAATGAAATATGTTATCAATTAATCATCTGGATATCCGTTATGGAGATAAACATCTCTTTAAGGATCTGTCCATTCAGGTTCATGATGGAAGGCGTATTGGGCTGCTGGGCGTTAACGGAGCCGGAAAGTCCACGCTGCTCAAGATTATGGCCGGGGTCGATGAATGTGACGACGGGGTTGTCAGCCGGGCAAAATATTTTACTGTGGCCTATCTGCCCCAGGAATCCAGTGCCCTGGTTTCAGGCCGGACTCTTTATGAAGAAGCTGAAAGTGCTTTTGCAGAACTTCTGGAGTTGCAAAAGGAGGCGGATAGAATCAACGAGGAGCTGGCAAATGTAGATCACCAATCTGAAAAGTTTGCTCAGATGCTTGAACGTCAGGGGGAGATCCAGCATCGATTGGAAGGAAGCGGTATTTACACCATGCGGGCACGCATAGAAAAAATTCTGTTGGGCTTAGGCTTTCATCAGGATGATATGGATAGGCTGGCCTCCTCCTTTTCAGGTGGATGGGTCATGCGCCTGATGCTCGCTAAAATGTTGCTGGCTGCACCTTCGCTTCTTCTACTCGATGAGCCAACCAACCACCTTGATCTCACTTCTCTCACCTGGGTGGAGGACTTTCTTCGCTCCTATGATGGTGCCATGGTGATTATTTCCCATGATCGAACTTTTCTCGATAAGGTGACCACAACAACCTGGGAATTAAGCCTGGGTAAACTCTCGGTTTACAAGGGGAACTATTCATATTACGAAAAAGAAAAGGTGGAACGAAAAACCATTGAAAAGGCAGCTTACGATAATCAGCAGGCACAGATTAAGCAGAGTATGCAGTTTATTCAGCGTTTTAGAGCAAAATCCACCAAGGCCAAACAGGTGCAAAGCCGGGTCAAACAACTGGAAAAAATGGAGCTGCTTGAACTTGGTGAATCTGATAGACAGATTCGTTTCAGTTTTCCACCGGCACCTGCTTCCGGCCGGGATGTCTTGACTGTTGAACACTTGTGTAAAGGATTTGATGGAAAAGAAGTGTTTAAGGATGTGAGCTTTCAATTTCAGCGTGGTGACAAGGTGGCTGTGGTTGGGGTTAACGGCGCCGGAAAGTCAACCCTGGCAAAAATTATTTCCGGCGAGATTCCTGCTGATTCAGGTGAGGTGAAACTCGGGCATAACGTGCAACTTTCTTATTTTGGCCAGCATCAGGCCCAGGAACTCAGTCCCTCGCTCACAGCGCTTGAAACCCTGTCCATTTCAGTAAAAGATATGCCCATTACTCGAATACGATCTCTTTTAGGTGCGTTTCTCTTCCGTGGGGAAGAGGTGGATAAAAAGGTATCGGTTCTCTCGGGTGGAGAAAAAAGTCGGCTGGCTCTAGCCAGGATGATAGCTTCTCCTGCAAACTGTATGCTCCTTGATGAGCCCACAAACCATCTTGACATTACTTCCCAGGAAGTGCTGCAGGATGCCATGTCTCAGTATGATGGTTTTATTTTAGTGGTTTCCCATAATCGCTACTTCCTTGATAGTTTCGTGAATAAGGTAGTGGAGGTGAAGGACGGTCAGGTTGAGGTGTATGAAGGAAATGTCAGCGATTACCTGTTGAAACTTGAGGCAGCAGAGGCTAGCCGGGATAGCAGTCAAAGACAGAAGACAGCGTCAAAATCTTCTCCGAAATCAGGTGAAACAAAACCTGGTGCACAAGTATCCCGCAAAGAAAAAAGAAAACAGGATGCACAGGAGAGACAGGAGCGCAATAAGAAGGTAGGGCCCTGGAAAAGAAAAGCTGAAGAAGCTGAAAAAAAGGTAGAGAAACTTGAAGATCAAAAAATAGATCTCGAAGCTCTGATGGCTGACCCTGAATTGTATCAGGATCAGAAAGCCTGGGTATCAACTTCGGCTGAATATGATGATTGTGTTCGCAGGCTCGAACGCTGGTATGAAAAATGGGAGTTGGCTCAGGAAAAACTGGAAAACTGCTCCTAAAAAGTTACAATACAAAAACCTCCTGCCATCGAAAAGAATCAGGTGGCGGAGGTTTTAAGAAGTGTCACACCTTGTGGAGGTATATTACTGGTATTTAGTACCTTATAAATTCTTTTCGTGTTTTTTTGAAAAGAATTT
>JAOZQU010000276.1 GCA_029932055.1 Desulfocapsa sp. | reverse complement strand
ATGCCATGTTTTGCTCAGATACATATCCCATGTAAGATGGCAGAGAGGTTCCATGATGTTTGCTTTTTTATAAAGGTATCCTCTTGTCAGATAAAGGGAATTAAGGTAAAAAAGAGAAGGTGAAATATTGTAGAATAAATGGAGAAAGAGATGAGTGAGAACACAGGTGAAAAAGACATGGATGCAATTGAAGATGGACAACAGTTTGAGTCCCAGGCTCTGACGGATCATCTGCGTGAATTGCGCTCCTGTCTCATTAAATCCTTTCTTGTCATTATCCTTGGTTTTGCAGTTTCCTACAGTTTTATAAAAATCATTGGTGCCTGGTTTTTTAAACCTCTAATAGATGTTTTGCCTGACGGCAGTTCACTGATCTTTACTTCGTATCAGGAAGGGTTTTTTTTTACCTAAAGCTCGCCCTTGTCTGCGGTCTGCTTTTTGCCAGTCCGGTTATTTTTTACCAGATTTGGCGTTTTATAGCTCCCGGTCTGTACAAGCATGAAAAAAGGGTGTTGCTCCCTTTTACCTTCCTTTCCACTGTCTGTTTCCTTGCTGGCGCTGCTTTTGGCTATTTTGTCGTCTTTCCACCTGCTTTCCGGTTTCTGGTGGGGTATTCCAACGAATTTCTTACCTCAATGCCTGCTGTGAGTGAGTATTTTTCCCTGGCCCTGCGTCTGCTTATTGCATTTGGGGTTATTTTTGAGATGCCGATACTAATGGTATTTCTTGCTAAAATGGGTGTTGTGAATGTCGCTTTTCTTAATAAAAATCGTAAATATGCCATCCTGATTAATTTTATTATTGCAGCTATCCTCACCCCTACACCGGATGTGGTTAATCAGATGATGATGGGGATTCCACTACTGATTCTCTATGAAATCAGTGTGGTCTCAGTCTATTTTTTCGGAAAAAAGAGTTTTGCCGGTTTTTTGGAAGATGAGAAAGAAGAATCTGAAGTGGAATTACTTGAAACCAAAGAATAATTTTTTTTGCCTTTTTGCAGGGTGTGGATTTTCGGATCTGAATACGGTATAAAGAATATGCAGTATACAAACAATGAAGATAAAAAACGGAGATTATTATGAGTAACAGTGCAGAATATGCAAAGGTTCTTGAGATTGGTCGTCCGCCAAATATTAAAAAGCTTTTTCCTCACTCCCAGGCTTTACTCGTTAGCGGAAAGGTAATTGACAGAGCGCTGCTAGCCAAAGGTGGGGCCATGACCATGGCTGCCAACGGTAGAAATTATTTTATTATTCGTGGTGCATTGCAGGCGGCCCAGCGGGCAAACAGTGCAATCATTATTGAGATCGCACGATCTGAAGGTGGGGCCAATGCCTACTGTGGTGTGAATTACTGGAACATGGCTCGCATTGTAGATAGTCTGTGCAATGAGATGGGAATTACTGTGCCTGTGGCCATCCATGCTGATCATTACGGGATAAAACAGGAAAGTGATTTAGACTTTGCCAAAGTGGAAATTCCTACCATTTTTGATGCAGGAATTACTTCCATAGCCGTTGATGCTTCCCATATGCTCGATGATAAAAATCTTCTGGCAAATCTGGAGTTGAACAGCTTTATTCCAGACTGGGCAGGTCTTGAGACCGAGGTTGGTGAAATCAAGGGAACTCAAGGGTTATCCACTGTGGATGATGCATCCTTTCTCATTAAAGGCTTGAACGCCCATGGAATATGTGCTGACTGGATAGCGTTAAACAACGGAACTACTCACGGTATAGAATCTTCGGGACAAGGTATTCAGATTGAGTTGACCGCTGAAATACATAAAGCCCTGGCACCGTATGGAACATCCGGTGCACAACATGGAACATCCGGTAACAGCTCCGAGAGACTTCGTGCCATTTGTAAAGAAACCGCGACCACTAAAGCCAATGTCGCAACTGCACTACAGATGGTGTCCTGGGGCTTAGAAGTGAATGATTACGGAAATGCCATCCTTGATGACAGCGGTAATTTTAAGAAAGTGGCAGGTGAAGGTGTCTCTGAAGAAATGTGGGAACAGATGGTTGCCCATGCTGAAGCTGAGGGCTGGAAAGGTGGGGCGTATAAACAGTTGAATCTTCCATTTGAAAATAAATTGTTAGGCCAACCCGTTGATGTACGTGCACGGATGAGTAAACGTGTGGAAGACTTTGTTTACAATATGCTTGTGAACGTTTTCTCAGCCGATGGGTCAGCAGATCTTGCCAAGGATGCAATCCTGAAGGCCGGTTCCCATGATCTGGGTGCCAAGGCAGAACGTATTGAAGACCCGGCAGAATGGACCAAAGAACAGATTATTGCCAAGGCAGCAGAGCTCGACACTGATAAAGGACCGGAAGGGGATTTTGATGACTGATGGAAAGATGAAAATGAAAAAAATTTTGGTGACTGGTACAGCTGGTTTTATTGGATCTTTCCTGGCCAAAAAACTTCGGGAATCAGGTTGCGAAGTAATCGGTATTGATACCATAACCGATTATTATGACGTGGATTTGAAGAAAGATCGACTGGATAAGATTGCATCTGGAGAAGGTTTTCAAAATCTTGAACTCGATATCTCCGATCGAGCTGCCATGGAGAAACTGTTCATTGATCACAGCTTTGATGCAGTGGTCAATCTTGCAGCCCAACCGGGTGTCAGGTATTCACTTATTAATCCCGCCTCCTATATTGATACCAATCTTGTGGGTTTTGCCAACCTTCTTGAGGGATGCAGACACTCGGGAGTGAAGCATTTTGTCTATGCATCATCCAGTTCTGTTTATGGGGCTAATACCCACCAGCCCTTTTCAGAGCATGACAATGTCAATCATCCTGTTTCTCTGTATGCAGCATCCAAAAAGTCTAATGAGTTAATGGCACACTCATATAGCCATCTCTATGGCCTTCCTTGTACAGGGCTTAGGTTCTTCACCGTTTACGGCCCATGGGGCAGGCCGGATATGGCGCCCATGCTTTTTGCCAAGGCAATTCTGGCAGGGGAACCAATCAATGTGTTCAACAATGGGAATATGGAGCGTGATTTCACCTATGTTGATGATATTGTTGAAGGGGTTGCCCGAGTGGTGCAGCAACCTGCAGAACCTGATTTTGGCTGGAACAGTGAGAACCCGGATCCTGCCACATCCTACTGTCCTTACCGGGTGTATAATATTGGAAATAATAAAAAGGAACGTCTTCTGTATTTTATTCAATTGTTGGAAGAAAACCTTGGAAAAAAGGCAGATAAAAATTTCCTTCCCATGCAGCCTGGTGATGTGCAGGCCACTTTCGCCAATGTTGATGATTTAATCAGGGATTTTGACTATAAGCCTGATACTCCGTTGGATGTTGGTGTGAAGCGTTTTGTGGACTGGTATCTGGAGTATTATCAGGGTGGATGAGTTGAAGCATTAATAACTAAGCCTATCATCTCGTAATAGCAGTTCGGCTGTGTTTGTGTTGAGCGCGAATAAGGGGCTTTTAAAGTTTGGGCATGATAACGGAACACTTTTTTCGTGCCCATGACAATCTTTTAAACTGATTTTTGTTTTTTTAATCATGCTCTATTGAAAAATCTTCACTGTAGGCACCTTTAATCGAGGGATTGTTAAGAAATACAGACCTTCGATGTGGCAATCTCAAACCGACACAACTCAGCTACGACCCGACAACCTTAATGAAAAGCCCCGTGCGGGGTGTTGGGGGTGGGGGGTGGGGGAGAAAAACCCTCGTCTACCCGATTATGTGTTTACTCACCACGACCATCCTTTTTCTCAGCAGATTTTCTTGGGTTTTCAGGCAATGCCTCATACATGGCATCCCCTTTCCCAGGTTCTGTGATAGCCGCATTTACTATTAAGTTGAGTAGTCCGAAGAGGCCGTTTGAAACATTGTCTATATCTTCTTCATTCATCTCACCCGGATGAACTGCATTATTTCCAGCTATTCTTAACCCAACTTTGTGACAATGATTCCTGGAAACTTCATAAGTGCCTGATCTTACGTTGAGGCGGCTAGTATTTAGGTGATAATATCAATATGTTATCGGAATCAGACAGACCGTAGTGCCAAGAAGTAACTTCAGGCCCTTGACGGCACCTCTTGGGCATGGCATGGTGCCTATATGTTTATCAGAAGAACAACATGCAGCAAAAAAG
>JAOZQU010000275.1 GCA_029932055.1 Desulfocapsa sp. | reverse complement strand
AGACTTGAAAATATAGCTTTTTCTATTGACTGTAGACATAGTTGCTATTCAGCGTAATTTTGTAGACGCTGGATTTTTTATTCTTTTTGACTAAAACTTCGTAAAATCCGTCATTCCCGAGGTAGTTATCGGGAATCTATCTTGAATATAGCTGGATTCCCGATAACTACCTCGGGAATGACGTGCTTTTTGAAGTAATATGCCTTAACAACAACACGCTGAATAGTTACAATTTTTTTTAATAAATAACTGGAGTAAAATAATGAGTGAAAGAAAAGATGTTGTGATTATCGGTGCTGGACCTGCCGGCATTCAGGCTGCCATCCATGCTGTTAGAAAAAAATGTGATGTACTGCTTCTCGGCAGAATTGAAAGAAGCGCTCTTTTTTCTGCTCATGTGGAGAATTACGCGTGTATTGAAGGGGTTAAGACAGGTGAAGAACTTCTCGTTGCCGGTATGGAACAGGTGAAACGTTTTGGGACAACAGTCATGGATGATGATGTGTTAAAGGTTCATCAGGATGACGAAGGCTTTGGGCTTGAGCTTGAAAGTGGTGTGACCATCCGTACCAGAAGTATTATTTTTGCCAATGGCACATCACGCAAAAAGCTCAAAGTTCCAGGGGAAAAGGAATTTTTTGGCAGGGGAGTGTCCTATTGTGTGGATTGCGACGCTAATTTTTTCAGAAATACCACTGTTGCCGTGGTTGGGAATGCAAGTGCTGCCATTGACGGAGCACTGACCCTCACCGGTTATGCATCTAAAGTGTACCTCATAAATAAGGAACTTGTTGCATCGCAGGAGTTAATTGCAAAGCTTGATGAATCACCGGTTGAGACCGTTAACGGCACCTGGGTGAGTGAAATTCAGGGAGAAGATGCTGTGCAGACACTGGTTCTTGAAAATGGTGAGCATCTCAGTCTTGATGGTGTTTTTATAGAGCTTGGTGCAAAAGGGGCAATGGAACTGGCACTGGAACTTGGAATTCAGCTCGACATGGATACCATGAGTCATATTGATACCAACAAGAAAACAGAAACCAATGTCGCCGGTGTTTATGCAGCAGGCGATATTACCGGGCATCCATATCAGATGGCAAAAGCTGTGGGTGAAGGTTGTGTGGCTGGGATGGAATCGGCTAATTTTGCAAAGAAACAAAAACGAGATGCCAAGAGCTGATTTATAGATGTAACACCGGTGATGAACGGTAAGCCGGCATAAGTACCTTATCAGAATATTTTCTTTGAAAAAAACAAGAAAATATTCTGTAAGGTACTAAAAGTGTAGATCTGATTTACCAGGCGTATGAAATAGCAAAAATCAGGTAAACCCAGGGAGAAATACGTCGCTCACGTTGACTAAACAATCTGCGACTCATTTTCCTCTTCATGCATCTTCAGCATTTGTGTTTCGATATTGTCGATCAGGTGTTGGGTTTCAGTGGCTTCCAGAACGCCGTCATGTTCCATTTTCCAGATGAGAGAACGTTCATGATTCAGCAGCAATCGTCTGACTGATTTGGACTGAAGCTGGGAGATGAGTTCAGGATATTGACGATTAATATGGCGGGTAAAAGTAAAAACCCGGGAGCAGTTTTGGTCGATCATCGTCTCGACATGATTTCCGGTTGCTTCATCGGGCTGCAGGGCTTTGATGTGACCACGTATCTCTTCTTGTGCTTCAATAAACCCACGGGCAATGTCGTAGCTGAGAGAGAGGTGTGTAAAGAGCCACTCGTCCATAGATTGCCCCATGATTGGGAATTTATGAGTCCATTTTGGCGGTGCAACTACTTTGAAACTCTCTTCGAGGGCGTGACGGGGAGCGATAACCGGGTTGTTATCAAGGGCATGTTCGACAGAGCGTGAGAGTATAAAGGTGGCCTGACGCCCTATGTTTCCCTCTTCAAATTGACGCCAGTAGTTGCTTCGTTCTATTTGGAGCAGTCTGCGCATAAAGGCGATATCCATTGCCTCTTGTTTGAGAGTTGGCTTGTCAGATGGTTTGATGTCAGAGGCGTAACCATCGATAAGATGACCTATGGAATCTAATTTCACCATGTTAAAAAAAGGGTTATGAGTCAGCGTTTTGAGGAAGGCATTCATTTCATTTTTGAGTGTTTGGTATGCTTTACGAACTGATTCCTCTTTGGCCGGTGGAAGTTTGTCAAGATTAAGCAGATGAAGCAGCCATTCCATTGTCGAGCCATTGATGACAATGGTGAGAAAAACAATCCCTGCCGTCAAAAAGAGTATCTGGTCACGTAATTGTTCCGGGACAGCTTCATCTTGTGCCAGTGACAGTGCCAACGAGAGCGATACTGCACCACGCAGCCCGCCCCAAACAAGAACGGTTGCTTTTTGTCTTGTAATCCCAATACCGATTCGTTTGAGAAACGGCATAAGTAACCATACCGACGCGGTACGGATAAGGGTAAGCAGGATATAAAGTACACCCAGGATAACCCATAGCTGTGGTGAATCAAAAGTTGTATGGGTCATGATGACAATACCGACGATCAGAAAAATCAGGGTATTTGCCATGTAGCTCATCATTTCCCAGAACTGGTGTAAGAAATGTGCAATTTCAGGAGAGATGCGGATCCGGCCAAGTGTTGAAAACATCAAGGCAAGCGCTACCAGTGCAACAATTCCTGAGACGTGCAGGGTCTCTGCAATAATAAAGGTGAGGTAGGCTGCCGCAACAGAAAGGCTAATTTCGATCAGCGGTTGATTGATCAGTTTTCCTATAATCCACAGGACGCTCCATCCTATAGCTGCACCGATGATCATGCCTGCGGAGACCACCCAGATAAATTCGCCAATGACAGGCAATGCTTTGATCTCTGTTGTTGTACCCAGGGCAAATCCGTAAAAAAGCGAGAAGAAGACAATGGCAGTTCCATCATTGAGTAGTGATTCACCTTCAATGAGTGTTTCAAGCCGCTTACGAGAGCTTTTTTCCTTGAGCAGGGCAACCACGGCAACCGGATCGGTAGCGCTGATGAGCGCTCCAAAGAGTAAAGCGGTTCCCATTCCCCACGAAAGCAGCCAGTTCACTGCCAGCGCACTAAGCACCATTGAAATAATAAGACCGACAATGGCCAATAGGGTGATCTGTGGGGCAATTCGAAAAAAGAGGTGGGGTTCCATCGAGTAGGCTGACTCGAAAATCAGTGTTGGCAGGAAAAGATAAAGGATCAGATGCGGATCGATAGATCCTACCTGTGAAAAGATACCACTTATCAGTGTGTCGGCCCCGAAGAGACCAAGTTGGTTTATCCCTCCTGCCGCGACTCCAATAAGTAACAGGACAACGGTATAGGGTAAACGGCTGTTGCGCATCACCGCTTTTAGCAGTGCACCTATAAGAAGGGAGAAAATAACAAAAAGGAGAAGCGAGAGGCCGCTGTTATGCATTGTTGCTCCTTATTTTTGTGGATCAACTGTGTTGCAATAATTATATGACGGATGTTGTCCCATCGTAGTGAATACTATTATAATATGTCAAGAGTATTCGGTTATAATTCCCTAACATCTCACAAGGGGTTTTTCCGTTGAAAAAGGTAGAAGATGTGATTGTCTTTCACTCTTTTTCTACGGATAAGCAGATTGGTTCTTTTGGCAAACGTTTCAAAAAAGTCTGGGAAGAAACGATAGGTATCGATGGGGTACCTGTGGTAAACAAAACCAGGAGTTACTGTATGTACCAGAAGGTGTCCCTCTGGTGCCAGGAGACCATTCAAAGCCAGCATATGTTGATAAGGATCAATGAGGTGTTCAAGAATGGCCTGGCTGACAATTAAATCAAACGTACCCATTGTAGGCGGTTTTTCTTCAAAATTCCAGAACATGTCAGCATCCAGAACGCCGGCAGTGGTGATTTTGCCAAGCTTCATTACCTTGCCCAGTTCCGAGGCGGCCTGTTTAGCCTCGCCGGCAAGCAAGGTTCGTTTTGGTTCTGGTGAAAGTTCCTGTACCCAGCGAATGATCTCTCCATGATAGTAACCGGATTCACTGTCAAGGTCATGAAAAATGTATTTATCGTAATTGTCGTGATCAAATGATCCATAGATGTCTTCCCATTGCAGAAGCATTTTTTTTTCAGGATCCTGGCCGAACAACTCTCTTATACATTGTTTGACGAGTTTAAATTTGCT